>JAUNKI010000194.1:950-2206 GCA_030532815.1 Leptotrichiaceae bacterium | reverse complement strand
TTAGTGAATGAAGTGTTTTTGAGTTAGAAATAATTTGGGTTGGAAGTTTTTTGGTTCAACCTTTTTTACAAAAAAGGTTGGTATGACGACAATGAACTCTCACGAAAAAAAAGTTATGCTGGCAATTTTTTGTCAAATTTTTCTGAAAAAAAGTTTGAACTCAAAAATTATAAATTTGCTTTTATCTGAAATATAGTATATAATTTAATCGAAATTATTTTGATTATCAAAACATTTTTAACTCAAATCATTTTAGACATTTATCAAAAAGGAGAAAAGCTATGAACAACTTGAAATTTTTATTGAAATTATCAGGACAACATAAGATAAAACTGATTATTTCAGCATTATTCGGTGTGATACATACAACTTTTTCAGCGGCACCCTATATCCTCGTGTACAAAATTATTTTAGAACTTTTTAATACGGATATTGACTATGAAAAAATAAAATTATTTGTTTTCATGACAATATTTTTTATAGTATGTGGAGTTGCTGCTCTCATTTTATCAGGAATATTTTCTCATATTTCAGCATTTAGCATTCTTTACAAAATAAGAATAAATTTAATCGAACATATGTCAAAACTGAATATGGGATTTTTCAGAAAAAATACGAGCGGAAAGTTGAAAAAAATCATTAATGAAGATATAGAAAAACTGGAAAATTTCATCGCACACCAAATTCCCGATTTATCTTCGGCATTTTTCACTCCTCTGATTTTTCTCGGAATCATGATATATTTTAATCGGTTATTGACCTTTATTTTATTTATTCCTCTTATTCTCGGATTTATCGTTCAAAGCGGCATGTATAAAAATTACAGTGCAAGAGTCGATCATTTTTATAAACTGTCTGCGAAGCTGAATTCCACAATTATGGAATATATAAATGCAATGAATGTTATGAAGGCTTTTAACCTCACTGCAAAATCTTTCAAAGAATACAGGAATAATACTCAGGAGTATGCCGATTACTGGATTGAACTTACTGAAATGAGTGTTCCTTATTATTCAGCCTTTCTCTGTCTTGTAGATTCAGGACTGCTCTTTATTATTCCCGCAGGAGGGATAATGTTCCTGAAGGGACATATATCCGTTGCAACCTATATTTTATTCATTATAATGAGCTCCATATTTCTTAATTCATTAAAATCACTGTTTGAGCTTTCTCATAACCTTTCATTTCTTTTAAAAGGAATGGAAAAAATCATTGAAATCTTTGATGAAAAAGAACAGAAATCAGGAAAACTGAAC
>JAUNKI010000194.1:0-940 GCA_030532815.1 Leptotrichiaceae bacterium | reverse complement strand
CCCTGAAAATTTTTCACAAAGCCTGAAATATGAAAATATATCTTTTTCTTATGATAAAACCGAAATTATAAGTAATTTCAGTCTTACAGTCAAAGCAGGAAGTACAGTTGCCCTCGTAGGTCCGTCAGGTTCAGGAAAAACGACTATCGGACTTCTCACAGGAAGATTCTGGGATACGGATAACGGAAAAATAACAGTTGACTGTATCAATATAAAAGATATTTCATATGAAAGCCTCATGGAAAATACTTCTTTCGTTTTTCAGGAAACATTTATGCTCCATGATACAATTTATGAAAATATCAATATGGGAAAGAAATATAGTCAGAAAGAAATTGAAAATGCAGCAAAACAGGCACAAATTCATGATTTCATAGTATCTCTTCCTGAAAAATACATGACAAAAATAGGCGAAGGCGGAATTAAGCTGAGCGGTGGAGAAAAACAGCGGATTTCCATTGCAAGAGCCATTCTGAAAAATACTCCCATTGTTATACTTGATGAAGTTACGTCCTATTCGGATATTGAAAATGAAGCAAAAATTCAAAAAGCTCTGAAAACGCTCCTCAAGGGAAAAACGGCTTTAATTATAGCTCACAGACTTTACACAATAAAAAATGCCGATAATATAGTGTACATGAATAAAGGAAAAATTATAGAGCAGGGAACTCACGAAGAACTTCTTAAAAATAACTCAGCCTACTATCATTTATGGTCGAAATATAATGAAGAAAATAATAATGGAACAGAGGAGGAAAAATGTTAAAGGAAATAAAAATTTTATCAGGCGGACAATTTAAAAATCTTAAAAAACCTGTACTTTTTCTTGTTGCAGATTCAATATTCCACATGATGAATTATATGATGTTCTATTTCACTGTCACAAACCTTATGACAGGCACATTTACACTGAAAAAAATTATTATTTATACTCTTATTA
>JAUNKI010000193.1 GCA_030532815.1 Leptotrichiaceae bacterium | reverse complement strand
TAAGACATTGTGTGGATAATATGATTTAGATGAGGAATTAGAAAAAAAATAAGAAAATGACAATAATTTAAATAAAAATATAAATTTAAAAATAGTTACTCCAATAATAGTAAATAAAAGCTCCATTTATAAATTTGAAAATATTTTAAAAGTTATAATAAAAGAAATAAGAGAAAAAAAGAAAATTGAAAATTTTCCTGAAAAAATTAATAATTCTATAGTAGTAAAAAGTGAAAAATATGTAGAAAAAAAGAAAACTTTATTAAACGATAAAATAAAAAAAATCATTTTAGGAGATATAAATCTTGAATTAAGGGGTTATTATGGAAAATATTTTTATACAATAATGAATTATATAAGATTTTCAGGAGTAGGAGAGTATAAAGAATTTGGATTTGGAGAAATAATTGTGAAATAAAATAAAAGAAGAATATAAAGTTTTATTACATTTAAGGAGGAAAAATGGATAATAAGAAAAAAAATGAAAGCTTAGAAATACTGGAAGAAAAGGAATGTTTGGTCAATATAGCAACAACAAAAATAAAAGATTTTATTTTTTCAACAAATAAAATGAAACTTATAAGAGGAGCAAGTTATTTATTGGATTATCTAAATCAGGTAGAAATTCCTAATATATTACAAAAAAATGAAATAAATAATGAAACTGGCAATAAAATAAAAGAAATTTTAGAAGATAATGATAAAGATTTTCTAAATAAATTAGATGAAATAATTGATAAGGAAAATTCCAAAGTTATATATATCGGAGCAGGAAACGCAAAATTTTTTGTAAAAAATAAAGAGGTTGCCGAAAAAATATGTAATGAGATAAAGGAAAAATACAAAGAAATAACCCCCGGAATAAAAATAATAGCAGAATATGAAGAAATAGGGAAAGAAAAAATATGGGATGTAATAGATAAATTAGAACAAAAAATGACAGAAACAAAAAATAAAGGATTCTCTATGCTGAATATAGATTTACCTTTCATGAAAAAATGTGATATATCAAATAATGAACCGGCAGTTATTTCCTGTGAAAATTTAGAGGAAGATTTGAAGAAATGGAGTAAAGAAGAAATAAAAAATATAAAAGATGTAATATGTAAAGAGAAAAACTATAAAATAAGTCAAGAAAGTGCCGTAAAAATAAAATATTCAAACAAAATAATCAAAGACGATAAAAATGAAACAGGATTTTATTCAATTATAAAAAGAGAAATAAAAGATATATATTTAGGAGGAGAGATATCCAGTTATTCAGATAAAAACAATTTTATAGGTTTCGTTTATACCGATGGAGACGGACTGGGAGATTTTTTAAGAAGTATAAAAAATAAATTTATAAAAGATCAAGATGAAATAGGATATTTGAAGTTTCTGAAAAAATTCAGCACAGTATTGGATAGAAATACAAAAATTTCATTAAAAGAAGTTTTAAAAGATTTTTATGATAAAGGAAAATTTAATAAGAAATTAGAGGAAGAAACTGTAATTGGTGAATTTTTAATAGTCGGAGGAGACGATGTATGTGCAGTATTTCAGGCAGATTTAGCATTGGAAATATCAGCAGAATTTCAAAAAAAGTTTGAAGAAAAAATGAAAAAGTTTGCAAAAATGCAAAATGATGAGGAAAACAATATAACGTCATCAGGAGGAGTAATAATTGCAAAAGATAAAACTCCGATATATCAGTTGTTTGAGCGTGCAATAGAATTACAGAAAATTGCCAAATTGAGAAGATATGAAAATAGTAAAAAAGTACAATCTGAGAAAACAGGATATATTGATTTTCAGGTAATAGGAAGTGAAGGAGTAGTAAATATAAAAGAATATAGAAAAAAAGAAATAGAAGGGCGGAATATAACGGAAAGACCTTATAGCATAAATGATAATGTGGAAGGAGCTTCTCCGAATATAAATAAGCTTATTAAAAAGATAAAAAGTCTTAAAAATGTTGAATTTCCCAATACAAAGTTAAAATATATTTATGATTTGAAAAAAAATGAAATCAAAACAGATAATGAAAAAATTATGGAAATGGTAAATATTTTTTCTAAAATGAGCAGAGAAAATATTGAGGTTTTAAATAATGAATGGCAAATAAAGGAAAATTTAAAAATATCGCTTGAAATTGATAAAACGGAAGGGATTTTAGATAAAGTTTTTTCTGATATTTTTGACATTTTGGAAATGTACAATTTTATAAATGTAGAAGAGAGTAAA
>JAUNKI010000011.1 GCA_030532815.1 Leptotrichiaceae bacterium | reverse complement strand
ATTGTCGGAGTTGACTGAAAAGAGCGTAGACCACGGGGTAGCGGGAGTATGAGGGCGGCAATGAGCCCTCATGGACTCCTTAGGTCAGTTAAGTGAAGGAAGATTAAGAACAACAGTAGACAATATAGCAGGAAAAAGACTTGAAAAGGCAAAAGACCAGACAGAAATAGGAAAGGCATTTGAAGATGCGTATAAGGATTTGGGTTACAAGACAAAAATAATATATACAGACCCGAGTAATGCTCCCCAGCTTATAGATGAGAAAGGCAATATAAAGGGAGGAACAGCTTATGTAGGAGCAGACGGAATCCATACAATAATAATAAATGTGGAAGACCCGAAGAATAGTACACGTTCAGGGATAATAGGCACAATATCAGAAGAAGGCAGTCATATAATAGGGAAGGTAGAAGGACGACAGCTACAGACGGGGACAGAAGAAAAGGGACTTGAAAGTACGGGAAGAGCCACAAACGAATACTTTACCGATAAGTATAAGAAGAATGATATTCCCATAGAAGCAAAGTCAGACGGAAAAGATTACAGTAATGTTGATTTCGGTGAGAATGTGGGGGATAAGTTATACTTATCTGTTGGAAATAACGAAAGATTAAATCAGCAATTAAGGGTAGGTAAAGAATATTTAATAGAAGAGTTTGCCAAAAAAACAGGAGGTGGCGAAAAAGGAATTGAAATGCTTACATATATTCTTGATACAGGTGGAATGTTATCAAAAAATATGACAAAAGAAGAAGAAAAGAAGATATTAAATATATTTCAAGAAAATAATAAGGATAGTTTGAAAATAATAACTAATAGTGATGGTTCAAGGGAAATAGTTATAGAAAAGGAATACATTGATGTAAGAAGCTTGAAGAGTAATTATGAAAAAGAAAAAACTTTAAGGGTTAGGGAAATATTAAACAGTAATATAAATTTTATAGTGGAGGCTACAAATGAGGAAAACGTAGTTAAAGATACAAATTTAAATAATGCATGGAACAGATTTATTTCAGCACAAAATCAATCAGTAACTACACAAAATAATAAAGTAGTTGCAGATATTATATTTTATAATTTTAATTATAATGACAAAAATAACAGAACTTATCTTTCTATAGATGATGAGGGAGTAACAACAATAGAGACGTATAAGAATAATAAACCAATAGAACAGCACGAACTGATAGTACATCCTAGTGATATGGCTATGGAAAATAATGGAAATTTCAGGTATTTATCTAACGCTAGAAATATTAGAAATTTATCTAATTCAAATATTATATATTTTGAAAATCAATATATAAAGGTCAAGGATAGTCAAGGGAAATCAAAGTATATTTTACAACCTTTTTTAGCTCACGATGAAATAAAATGGAATAATGAGACGAATACTATTATATTTGAAAATATGACAATGAAGCAGAACAACGATAACAGTAAACCTAGATTTTATTATCATAAAGATTTAGAAAAATATAAAAAAGAATTTAATAGTCTTGAAGAATTGAAAATTTTTTTTAATAGAGGAGGAAAGTAATAATGAAAAAGTTAGTTATAATTTTAGTTTTTCTTATAAAAATATTTTCTCCTTCAAAAGAATATGAGTTTGATTTTGCTCTGATAGACAGTAATAAAGGTGAGATGAAAAAAGGGAAAGAAGTATTTTTAGTTGAAGTAAAGGATTGGTGGGATTATCCAGAGGAAAATAAATTTAGTTTTAGATATTATGATAATGGAGTAATAGAAATAATTTTTTTAGATAATTATAAAAAAAATTTAGTGAAAGTAGACAGGCAATATAAAAAGATAGTATCAGAAGAGATAAATTTGTTTTTAAAAAATATGGAATTGGATAAAATTAAGGAATTAGAAGAATATGAAGTGTTCTATCCCGTTATGTTATTTTCAATAAAAAGAAATAACGAGCGTAGAATGCTGAAAAGGAAAGGTTGTACAGAACAATTTCCAATTTATGAAAAAACACTTGAAGAATATAGAAAGAAAAATAATGGAAAAAATCCTAGATTTATCAGAATATTTACTTTCAATAAAAAGAAAATTTTATATGATATTACTTATAATGATAAAAATTTTGTATTATCTCCTGTAGAAGAGTATAGAAATGAAAAAATTTCAAAATTTATTTCATTTATAAATTATTTTATAGAAAAACAAAAAAATGATAATCCGATACCATCTATACTGTATTTAAAAAATAGTAGAGATTTTAGAAAATTGGAAGGAATAAGTTCCTCTGGATGTATAGATAAGTATATACCGATAATAGAAATTCGTGAGGAAATAGAATTGGATAATGAACAAAAAGATTTTGAAATAACCAGAAAGAAATATATTGATAAGTCACATTGGAATATATCGAAAATCTATATTTCTGAATATGGTAAAGTAAATATAAAAAGTGTAGATAAGATAAATGGAATAAACAGTATAATTTTTAAAGACGAGAGAGTAAAAGATAATAAGGATTTGTATTTATCAGAAAATACAGTAGTGTCATTATCAGAAGATGATTATGATTGGAAAAAAATCAGAGAAATTAATGGTGAAAAAGTAGAAGGAAATTTATGGCTTGAATTTGAAGCAAGGATGCTTGAAGTAATTTCAGATGATGAAGAATATAATAAAGAACCTGAAAAAATAATATCAAAAATGAATATAGTGAAAAATCAAAAATCAGATTACGGAAATCCTAAAATTCAAAAATTTAATGAAAAGGATATAAAAAATCCTATAATATACGAAGTAAGTTATAAAGGTTATATGTTTAGGATAGTAGGAGATGAAAAATTATATGAAAATCAGGAAATAAAAAATTTTATAAAATATTTGAAAAGTTTGGAAAAATATTTTTAAATTAAGAAAATTAGAATAAATCCAATATTCAAATTATTTTAATGAAAAAATATGGAAATAATAAAGTAAGTAAATTTTCCCCCGCATTGTCGTAGTCGACTGAAAGGAGGGAAAGACCGTAACGGGGTAGCGGGAGTATGAGGGCGGCAATGAGCCCTCATTTTCCTAAATAAAGTCAATGAAATAATCAAAATAAATTTTGAATTTTTTAATAGAGATACAGTTCCCTATTTTGATTGAAAAAAACAGATTAATACTGTATAATATAAAATACTTATAAAAAATTTATATGAAAAGAATAAGGAGAAAAAAGTAAATGAGAGAATACGATGTTATTGTAATAGGGGCCGGGCATGCAGGAATTGAGGCATCACTGGCTTCGGCAAGATTAGGCTTGAAAACTGCCGTTTTTACAATAACTCTTGATAATATAGGAGTAATGTCGTGTAATCCTTCAGTAGGAGGTCCGGCAAAAAGTCATCTGGTGAAGGAAGTTGACGCATTAGGCGGAGAAATGGGAAGAAATATGGACAAAAGTTTTGTTCAGATGAGAATACTAAACACGAAAAAAGGTCCGGCAGTAAGGTCTTTAAGAGCACAGTCGGATAGAAAAATATATGCAAGGGAAATGAAAAAAGTTCTTGAAAATCAGGAAAACCTTGATATTGTTCAGGATATAGTCACTGAACTTGTAAGTGAAAACGGGGAAATAAAAGGCATAAAAACAAAAACAGGACTTGAGTTTAAGGCAAAAGCTGTAGTTGTAGCTACAGGAACATTTTTAAAAGGGCTTTTATATATAGGAGAAAAAAGAATAAAAGGCGGAAGAATGGGAGAACTTTCCTCAGAGGAACTGTCCGATTCCCTGAAATCTTTCGGATTTCAAATGGGAAGGTTTAAAACCGGAACATCACCGAGAATAGATATAAGAACTCTTGATTTATCCAAACTGGAAGAACAGCTGGGAGAAACAGGAGTGCCTCTCAAATTTTCCATGAGAACTCCCGATGAAGAAGTGCTTGAAAAACCTCAGCTGTCGTGCTATCTTACAAGAACAAATGAAGAATCGCACAAAATAATACTGGATAATCTCGATAAGGCACCGATGTATAACGGAAGTATAGACAGTACGGGACCGAGATACTGCCCGTCAATAGAGGACAAAGTAGTAAAATTTCATGAAAAGGACAGTCATCATCTCTTTTTGGAACCTGAAGGATTTGACACGGCAGAAGTATATATAAGCGGCCTGTCTACAAGTTATCCTGCGGAATATCAGCAAAAAATAGTCAACACTATAGTAGGACTTGAAAATGCTCATATAATGAGATACGGTTATGCAGTGGAATATGATATTGTAAATCCGGGAGAGCTGAATTATACCCTTGAAACAAAAAAAGTGAAGGGACTTTATCTTGCAGGTCAGATTAACGGAACGAGCGGATATGAGGAAGCCGCCGCTCAGGGAATTATAGCGGGAATAAATGCAGCCCTTAAAATAAAAGGAGAAGAGCCGTTTATTCTTGACAGGGAAAGTTCATATATCGGTACAATGATAGACGATTTAATAAATAAGGAACTGTTTGAACCGTACAGAATGTTTACTGCAAGGTCGGAATTCAGACTTATTTTAAGAGAAGATAATGCAGATATAAGACTTGGTGAAAAGGCTTATAAAATAGGACTTCTTGATAAAAAATACTATGACAGGATAGAAGAAAAGAAAAAAAATGTAGCTGAAACTATAGAAAAGCTTGAAAATATAAAACTCGGTATAAGTAATGTGAGACTTGCGGAAATATTGGATAAATATAACGAATCCCTGAAAAGCGGGACAACTCTAAAAGAAATTTTAAGACGTCCGAAAGTCACTTATCAGGATATAAAATATATTGCCGAGATTATGGAAAATATGCCGAATCTTTCATTTGACGATGAAACTGAATATCAGATAGAAGTTCAGGTGAAATATGAAGGGTATATAATAAAAGCGGGACAGATAATGGACAGACAGAAAAGACTTGACGACAGAAAAATACCTGAAGATTTCGATTATGAAATGATGAAAGGCATTACACGTGAAGCAAAACAGAGACTGAAAGAAAAAAAACCTTATAATGTGGGACAGGCTTCGAGAATATCGGGAGTTACGCCTGCGGATATTTCAGTACTGCTTATGTATCTTGAAGGTGTATTAAAATAAGAACGGAAAGTATGGTAAATTATGAAAAATATTGAAACAGAGGAAAATATTAAAGATTATTTCGGTAATCTGCTTCTAAAATCGGGGATTTCCGTAGAAAATGATAAAATTGAAAAAATGGAGAAATTTTTGGAACTTCTTTATGAAAAAAACAAAGTCATGAACCTCACTGCAATAAGAGATAAAAAAGGAATGACGGAAAAACATTTTATCGATTCCCTTCTTTTGACAAAAGTAATAAAAGAAAATGAAAAAAAACTGATAGATATGGGGACAGGTGCAGGATTTCCCGGCATTGTTCTCGGGATTTACTATCCTGAGAAGGAATTTCTCCTTGTGGATTCTGTAAGGAAAAAAATAGAGTTCATAAATGAAGTAATTGAAAAGCTGGAACTGAAAAATATAAGTACAAGTTTTAAAAGAGCTGAAGAACTTATAAGTGACAATAGAGAGAAATTCGATGTCGCTCTTTGCAGAGGTGTTGCAAATTTAAGAATTATACTTGAATATATGATACCTTTCATAAAAATCGGCGGAAGGTTTCTGCCTCAGAAGCTTAATCTGAATGAACTGGAAGAATCTGAAAAAGCTTTGAAAATTTTAAATGCATCAGTTGAGAATATATATAAGTTTTTTCTTCCTGAATGCGGTGATGAGCGGATTATACTTGAAATAAGAAAAATGAATAAAACTGATACCAAATATCCGAGAAAAATCGGGATACCTGCAAAAAAACCTTTATAAAAATTTAATAAATCGGAAAGTATCAAAGTATTATAGAGGACATTTAAACAAAAAATTATATTTTAATAATATGTTTTTATTTTTGATATGCAGTGTATTTAATGATAGTCATACTTTAAACCCGTAAAATTATTTTAATCGGAAAGGAAGAAAAATGAAGCTGCTGACTTTGGATATAAATAAAATAATTACAAACAGTAATCAGCCGAGAAAATATTTTGATGATGAAAAAATGGAGGAATTAAAAAAGTCCATAAAAAATAACGGATTAATACAACCTGTAGTAGTCAGAAAACTCAATGCGGGTAAATATGAAATAGTGGCAGGAGAAAGACGATATCGGGCATGTAGAGATTTGGGAATGGAAACTGTGCAAGTCATAAAAATAGATGCAGGAAACTCCAGAAGTTATGAAATTTCAGTGCTTGAAAATATTCAGAGGGAGAATCTGAACCCTATAGAAGAAGCTGAATCCTACATTATGCTTATGGAAGTTTATGGATATACTCAGGAAAAACTGGCTGAAAAATTGGGGAAAACGAGATCGTCCATTTCAAATAAAACGAGAATTTTAAAGCTGCCCGAAACGGTAAAGGAAATGGTAAAAAAAAGCGAACTGTCCTACGGGCATGCAAGAACACTGTTGGGTATTCAGGAAAATAGGGAAATAGAAGAACTGGCACGGAAAATAATCAGTGAAAAATATTCCGTGAGGGAAACCGAAAAAATTGTAAAAAAATATACAGAAAAAATTAATAAAAATTCTGAAAAAAAAGAAAAAAATAATGAAAATGATGTAAAATTATATAAACGGAATATTAATCAGAATTATGAAGAAAATGACGAAAATAACAATGAAAAACAGTTTCTTGAAAATAAACTGAGAGAATTTTTTGAAACAAAAGTTTCCATAAAAGGTGATATACAGAAACAGGGAAAAATAGAAATCGATTTTTTTGACTATGAAGATTTAGCAAGAATAATCGGACTTATAAATATCGAATTTGAATAAAAGCAGAATGGAGGTAGATAACAGATGAATAAATATGTAAAAAAAAGTTTGTTTGTATTTGTTCCTCTTTTATTATCTCTGTTTTTACTGAAAACTTATATTTCCACAAATAATTTTAAGGGAAATCTGAAGAAGATTTTAAAAAGTGCAGGTCTGAATGTGGAATTTGACAGAGTAAATCTGGGAGGCTTCAGTAAAATTAATATAGATAATCTTGTAATTAGGGATCAGGCAGGAAACATAGTAATAAAAGCCGAAAAAGCTACAGCCGGAGTAAATCTGCTTCTTCCGTCGAGGCTGCCCAGAGTAGATGCCTATGACGGAGAAATATTTTTGGAAAGATACAAAAATAATAAATTTAATATGTTCAATATTCTTCCCCCTGCGGATCCTCATAAAAAGAATATAGACAGGGCGAGCAGAATAGGGAAAATATATGTGCATAATTCAATACTTCACTACTCTGATACAAGTTTTGAAAAGAAAATAGAAAAAAAACTGGACAATGTGTCGGGGTATCTCGATATTTCCAAATCAAGGGGATTTTATTTGGAAGCCGAAGGGAACGGAAACGGACAGGAAAAAATAGGGATAAAACTCGGACAGCTTGTAAATAACAGAGAATCCCTCAAATCACTGTTCGATACAAGAAAAAATACCGATGAAAGCAAGAAGGAATTTAATCTGAGTTTTGTTTTTAAAGATATTAATGTAAATGAGGAACTCGGACAGTATGTTCCCATTGAAATGATAAAGGCGAAAAAAGGTCTGTTAAACGGAACACTTGCTTTAAGTGACGGGAATCCCCAAAAGAAAATAAGAGCGGAAGGTAAGCTGATTGTAAAAAACGGGACGGTTTCCTATGTGGATTATGAAGGAGACATTGAAAATGCAGATGCGGTAATTGAAATGAAAAAGAATACGGTTTCAGTGGATGCCGTGAAAAAAATTAATAATAATCCTCTGACATTCAGGCTCGATTCGGATATTGAAAAGGAAACACTGGCTCTTAAACTGATTGCGGAAAAAACTCCTTTTGAAGAAATTGCAAAATATAAGCTTTTTAAGGAAGCGAATGTAAAAGCTTCAGGAGAAGTGACAGGACATCTGAATGTAAATATAAATATAAAATCAAAGGAAACTGATTTGAAAGGGAAATTTGTATCTTCGGGAATAGAACTTGCAGGGTATAATTTCAGAGAACTTAAAACCGAAATATCAATGACAAAGGATCAGATACTTACCGTCGGAAATACAAAGTTTCATTTTGATGAGACAATAGGCGGATTTAAAATTAAAAATGATGTCAGCAGTAATAAATTCGTATATGATATAAAACAGAAAAACGGAAGCGGAGATTACACAATTGTAAATAAAGGTTCCGATTATGAAATTGACAGGATAACGGGAACGGGAAATATAGACCGTGACAACAATATAACGGGAAATTTCGGTTCAAATAAAATAAACGGAGATTTTACAATAGTTCCTGTGAAAAAGCTGATGACGGTAAATGCCAAAGGAAAAGACTATATAGGTGTAAAATACGGAGGTCAGTTATATGAAGTAAACCCTGATGTGAAAAATCTTGTCCTTGATTTTGGAACAAAAGGAATACTCGAGTCGGGAACTATAAATGCAAGACTTAAAAGTGGGCAGAATAAATATTTTGACAGTATAAACGGTCAAATTGATATAACAGGGAAAGGATACGGTGTAAATGCCTATATAAATACGGGAGGTCAGACTGTAAATGTCAGAGGAACTACTACAAAGGAGCTGTATCATTCCTATAGAGTTACTTCTGGAAAACATTCATCCTTTGACGTTGCAAAACTGTTAAGACAGTACGGTTATAAACTGAAAGGACTTGATACTGCAAAACTTCCTGTATCCTTGAATATGCAGATAAGCGGAAAAGCCGACAGTCTAAGCGGTGATTATAATATATACAGTCCTTTCGGACGTTATATTGTAGAGTATGAGGAGCTTTATGCTAAGGGGAAAATAAGAAATTTACTAAGTCTAAACTTAGACGTAAATGCTAAAATGGAGGAACTTTGGTTAGGATATCAGAGATTTAAAAACGTAACAGGGGAACTGGATATAAGAAATAATATTTTAAATATTATAGATTTGCATAACGGAAAATTAAATGCAAGCGGTCAGTATAATTTAAAAACGGGAAATATGTCCATAAATTCAAGTTTAAATAATTATGTTTTATATAATACGGTAAAACCGGAAGTTAATGTTTATATTGACAGTCTGACTATGAATTTAAACGGAAAACTTGACAATCTTTCAGGAAACATAACGATGCTTCCTGCAAAGACCACAATACATTCCAAATATATAGGAGATACGGGGGGAACCGTAGACATAAGAAACAGCGTACTTAATTTTATGGATTTTAAACTGAGAGAAAACAGTATAGGAGGAATATATGACTTGAAAACAGGACTTGCCGATATAACTCTCAGTCTTAATGAACCTGATATACCTGAACTGTTTGAGTTTAAGGATCTGACTTTTGGAACTTCTTCGGTTCTGAATCTGAAAGGGGATTTGAATAAATTTGATTTGACCGGAAAGGTAATTTTTGATAATATAAGTTATAAAAGCTTTAAGCTTCCTCAAATAACGGCTCAAATGGAATATTCAGACGGAAATGTAGATAAACTCTTTAAATACGGGACTTTTGACATAAAAGAATTTACATTGTACGGAGATAACGGAGAAGAGCTTTTCAGAACAAATACGAAATTTGATCTGGAAAATATAGATATAGACTATAAACTTGAAAATCAGAAATTTACTTTGGATTCGGTTCAGGATTTGAAAGAAAAAGGATATAGCGGAGATATTGATTTGAACTTTATTTTAAAAGGGAAACCTGAAGAATTTTTTACGGATTTGAAAATAAAGTCGGATAAACTTATACTCAGCGGATTTCCCGTGGACAATCTTGATATAGATGTGCAGTCAAATAATAAAGGTATCAATATAGGACAGTTTTATCTTGAATATGAAAAAAATCCTCTGCTCATAAACGGATATCTTGACTTTGCACCTGTCCAGTATAATATGTCGGTTCTTGCAAAAGATTTCAATCTGGCATTTCTGGAAGTAGGAAAAGATATTGAGAAAGCTTCGGGGGTTGCCAATATAGACATAGTATTCTCAAATGAACAGACTACGGGAAAAGTGCTGTTGGACAGTTTTCACTATAAAACAAAAGACAAACTTACAAATGTGGAAAATATAAATGCCGATATAAATATCGTAAACAGAAAACTGAATGTCAGCCGTCTCGACGGAGGATATAACGGGGGAACGTTTAAAGTTGAAGGAGACCTTGATGTTCCGAGTATTCCGCCTGATTTTATGAAAACGAAAAGGCTTGAACTCGGGAAATTTGAACTGAATGCCGACCTGAATAAAGTCGGAGTGAGATACGGAGAAGGAATAGACCTTGTTTTAAGTGGAGACGTCAAATTTACTGAAAACAATCTGTTCGGTAATTTAACGGTAAATTCGGGAGAAATAAGGGAAATACCTGATTTCGGAGGAAAAAATCAGCAACTTTCTCAGGAAGCACAGGAAAAACAGCTGAAAGAAAAGACCATAGTAGAAGGTATAGTTGAAGAAGTAATAGACAAAATCGTAAAACAGTATACGGTGGATATAAATATACTGGTTCCCAAAGATTTAAAGCTGAATATACAGAATGTAAGTCTGGTTAAGAATATCAGAGGGGAAATAGTCGGAGGAAGCAGAATGTTTTATGATTCGGGAAATGTCAGTCTATTGGGAAATTATACTTTGAAAAAAGGTTCATTCATACTGAACAATAATAAATTCAATCTGGAAAATGTTGAAATCAGATTTACGGATCCACTGGCAACGATGGCGGACATGAATCCTTTTATAGTTTTTGAGGCAAGTACTTCAATAAACGGTGAAAGAATAGAAATTTCCATGAACAGTTACTTAAAAGATGCCGACCTTGTATTCAAATCCGATTCTGGACTTGAAAAAGAACAGATTTTATCTCTCCTTGCCTTTAATACCACAGGACAGGGAGAAGCTGACCAAGGGGGTACATCTCAGGACGGAACGGCAGTAATCGGCTCTTTATTGAATACTACATTAAATCAGTTGATTTTTTCTCCTGTAACTGATAAAATTGGAGAAACGTTGGGACTGACAAACGTATCAGTCAAAACCGACTTTGAAAAGTCTGAAAATACGGGGAAATACAGCGGAGCAACAACTTTATACATACAGGACAATCTTTACAAGGATAAGTGGTTCTGGAATTTGGAAGTGAAGTTTCCTTTTCAGGCAAAGAATAATGGAACGAATACGTCAAATCCTCTGGGATACAATGCATGGATAAATTATAGCGTATTTAACGGTTTTGAAGTAAAAGTAGGAGGAGAAACTGTTACAAAGAGAAATGAAAACTCGGTAAATTACGGTTCAAACATAAGAAATATAAAAAATGAAATGAATTACTACATCGGAGTTGATTTTTCAGCAAGAGCAGATACTTTCGGAGATCTGATGAGAAAAATATTCCGAAAAAAGAAATTAGATATTTTAACTAAATAATTCAGGGAGGAAATAATGAAAAGAAAAATTTACGCTTTAATAGTAACAGCTACGCTGTTTTTGTCGATGAGCGGATTAGTAATGGCTGAAGGAAAAGATCTGAGAGTGGGGACGATTCAATTTTCACATTTGAACCAGTTACCTGAAGATTTTCTTTTGGAAAAATTGCCCGTTAAGTCGGGAGAAGTGTATTCAAATAAAAGTTTAAGCGACATATATCTGGCTTTAAAAAGATTAAGCTATATTTCAAATGTAAATGTATATCCTAAAATTGAAGGAGAAACTGTCAATCTTATGATTGAAGTGGATGAAGCGGGAAATGCTCTCGAACTGGCTAAAAGAGAAGAATCTGCCGAAGATTTGAGTCAAAAGACGGAATTCAGAGTTTCAAGCGTGGATATATCGGGAATAAATACTCTTAATAAACAGGACTTTCTAAAAGATATGCCTGTAAAGGAAGGAGAATATTTTACTCCTCAGGAAGCAATTGACGGAGCTGCAAAAATTTTCCAGTCGGGTTATTTTTCAAGTGTTGAGCCTAAAGTCGACAGAAAGACGGATAATACCATTTCCGTAGTATATCTTGTAGAGGAAAATCCTGCAGTACAAAGTATAACAATAAAAGGAAATACGCTGTTTTCTCAGGAAGAACTGAAAAAAGCCTTAGGAATTAAAGAAGGGGAAATTTTAAACGGAAATTTTCTTGATCCTGACAGAAACGGAATTATAAGACATTACAATCAGGCGGGATATTCCCTTGCCAGAATTGAGTCCATAGCGGTAAGTCCTGCAGGAGATATAAATATTGAACTTACTGAAGGAATTGTAGATTCGGTTTCATTTAAAAAAATGGCGTCTAAAAAAGATAACGTAAGATCAAGCGAACATTCTTCAAAGCTGAGAACACAATCTTATATATTTGAAAGATCTCAGTCAATAAAACAGGGAGAGGTTTTTCAAGCGAAAAATGTGGAAGCTACAATGAGAGAGCTTTACAGAACAGGAGTTTTTACTTCCATAGAACCTGTCCTGAGCGGTAAGGAAAATGACCCTCATGCAAGAGTAGTGGAATTTCTTGTAGAGGAAAGACCGACAACGACTATAAACGGAAGTATATCTTACGGGACATCAGTAGGTCTTGTAGGAGGAATTAAGTTGTCTGATTCCAACTTTTTAGGAAAAGGTCAGGAAGCGGCTCTTAACATAGAAGCATCGAACAAAGGAGACAAAACCTTTGAAATAAGCCTTTTTGACCCTTGGATCAGAGGAACTGAAAGAGTACAGGGGGGAGGAGCAATATACTGGAAGGAAACTGCCAATGACGACGCAGTAGCTGATGAAGTCGAAAAAGTAAGAAAAATAGGAACAAAATGGACTATAGGAAAAGGTCTGAATGACAAAATATTTGTAAGAGGTTCATTAAGATATGACCATTATAAGGAAATCTTAGGTTCAAAAAAGATTAATGACAAATATAACCTTATTGCAGTTTCACCGTCATTAATATACGATTCGAGAGACAATGCGTTTAACCCTACAAAAGGTATTTACTCCACATTGGCATATGAATACGGAGATTTGATAAAAGATTCGAGAAAATACAGCCAGTTTGAAGCTGATTTAAGAGGATATCACAGAACATTCTTTAAAGATAAAAACGTAATGGCGTACAGAGTAGTCTGGGGATCTACGGGAAGCGGAACACCTGAAGCGTTAAGATTCAGTATAGGAGGAGCTGAAACGTTAAGAGGGTATGATTACGGGAAATATGACGGATTCAATAAGTTTCATGCAACAATAGAAAACAGAACACAGATTAATAAACATATACAGTTAGTGGCATTTTTCGATATAGGTAATGCGTGGCAGAATGTCACTACGGTAAACGGAAAGAAAGTGTATTCTCCTGACAGGAAAAATGCAAATAACTTTGCCGACCTTAAAAAAGGTGTAGGAGTGGGAGTAAGGCTGAATACTCCTATAGGTCCGTTGAGATTTGACTATGGATGGCCGCTTGATCCTGAAGTAAAAGGCGGAACAAAAACAGGAGGAAAATTCTACTTCAGTTTCGGGCAGACATTCTAAAATATGATATTTTAAGTTATAAGAAAAATTATGAAATGTCATTCAGTTTAAATTTTTTATAAAAAAATTAAAATTTGAGAGGATTTTGTCTTAGATGAATATAAAACTGGTAAAATTATCCTATGAATATAAGGAACAGCTATTTGATATGCTTAAAGAATGGAAGAAGGATATTGAGGAAAATAGGACCAATCATTCACCGTGGATGATTTTCCGAAATGACTTTCATAATTTTGATTATTATCTTGAAAATCTGGAAATAAAAGAAAAAACATCAGACGGACGCGTTCCTGATACAACTCTGTTCTGTCTGGATACAGATAGAAACATTTTTGTCGGTGCCGTTAATATCCGTCATTACTTAACAGAGGAGTTACTGTATACAGGTGGACATATCGGAGACGGAATCCGCCCGACAGAAAGGCGTAAAGGATATGCCACTGCTATGATTTCATTAGCTTTACGGGAATGCAGAAAACTTGGAATATACAAAGTTTTACTTACCTGTGACAGAAATAATATCGGTTCTGCAAAATCGATAATCAAAAACGGCGGTGTATTGGAAAACGAAGTTATTAAGGACGGGATTACTGTACAACGATATTGGATAGATTTAACAGAACATTAAATTTAATTTTAGCTAATTCAATAAAAATGTATATAAAAATATGCAGAAAGGAATCTTTATGTATAATATTAAAGAAATAGCTGCATTAATAAAAGGTGAAATAAAAGGAAACGATAATTTGAGTTTTCTCAGATTATCACCTTTTTTTCATTCTACAGAAAATGAACTTACTTTTGCAGCAGAAGAAAAAATGTTGAAAAATATTGATAAATGCAATGCAGGGGCAATAATAGTCTCTTCTTCGGAAGGACTTCCCGATAACAGAACTTATATTATTGTAAAAAATAGTCCGAGAGAACTTATGCCGATACTGCTTAATTATTTTAAACCGAAAACAAAGCCTTTTGAAAAACAGATAGAAATTTCATCGGAAATAGACCCGACAGCAAATGTGTCTAAAATAAACACATATATAGGACATAATGTGAAAATAGGAAAAAACACTGTTATTTACCCTAATGTTTCCATATTTGAAGGAAGTGAAATAGGAGACAACTGTATTGTCTATTCCAATGTAACTATAAGAGAATTTACAAAAATAGGAAAAGGCTCCATAATACAGTCCGGTGCAGTTATAGGTTCCGATGGTTTCGGATTTGTAAAAGTAAACGGAAACAACATGAAAATAGAACAGATAGGAAATGTTATTTTGGAAGATGAAGTCGAGGTAGGTGCAAATACGTGTATAGACAGGGGAACTATAGGAGATACCATAATAAGGAAAGGGACCAAGATTGACAATCTTGTCCACATTGCACATAATGATATTATAGGTGAAAATTGCTTTATTGTAGCACAGACAGGTATTTCAGGAAGTGTGGAAGTGGGGAATAATACCACTCTTGCAGGTCAGGTAGGAGTGGCGGGGCATCTGAAAATAGGTAATAATGTCATAATTGCAGGAAGATCGGGAGTTACAAATAATGTTCCTGACGGTAAGCAGATGTCGGGATTTCCTTTAAGAGAGCATATGGAAGATTTAAGAGTAAAAATGTCTATGGGAAAAGTTCCGGACATGATAAAAAAAATAAGACATCTTGAAAAAGAAATCGAAAATTTAAAGAAAAGTTGAAAATCTGAAAAAAGAAAGAAATACTGATAAATAAAAATATGATTTAAGGTGTATTTTTCCTGAATGGATATTTCATTGGACAAAAATAAATGAATTTACTGAAATATCTATCGGGAGGAATTTACAGATTCCAATAAAAAAAATAAAATTTCGATAAGGAAGGAAAATCAACTCGGCATTGTTGAGTTGTTAAGACATTGATTTAAGAAAAATTTAATTACTTGACTTGTTATTTTAAATAATGTAAAATTAAGAAAATAAGAAATAAGATAGGAGCCATGAAATGAAGAGAATATTATTGGGCGTTCTGGTATTTGTTCTGATAATCGGCTGTGGACCAAAACCTGAAGCCGTAGTATCAAAATTTATAGACAGCGTGAAAGAGAAAAAAATTGAAGAGGCAGCAAAATACTCTGTTAACAAAGACTTTACGAAAGATTTGAAAGTGGAGTACAATAATAAAATGCAGCAGCTGTTTTTTGAAACATTGTTTAAAAATATGAAATATGAAATAATTAGCAGTGAAAAACAGGGAGACATATCTGCTGTTACAGTTTCAGTTGAAAACGTGGATACTGAAAAGGTGTTTCTGATGATATTTCAAAGACTTCTTAAAGATACATTTTCCGAAAATAGTGAGACACCTCCTATAGAAGAGGAATTTAAAAAAATATTGGAATCAAACGACGTACCTAAAGAAAAAAATACTACAAAGTTTATTGTTGTAAAAACAAAAGAAGGAAGTAAAGTAAATGTAACAGCTGAAAATATAGACGTTTTATTCGGTAAAGTAAATACTACATTGGCAAATTTAAATACTTTGGGAATTGATTCTGAAGAAGAAAATGAAGTTCGATCTCCTCAGGAAGGCCCAAGTGTAGGAAAGGATCAGAAACTTACCGAGCCTAAGCTGGACAAAAAATAAAATAAATACGGAGGCACGTCAAAAGTGCCTTTTTTAAATAAAATACACAGGAAGAAAAGGAAAAAATAATGGAAAAATCAGAATTAATAAGAGGAACAAGCAAGTGTGCAAGATTTTTTTTATGTGATACGACGGAAATTGTCCGTGAAGCAAAAAGAATACACAAATTGGATCCTGTTGCTGTAACTTTATTCGGAAAACTTCTTACAGCAGCTGTAATGATGGGGAAAGACTTAAAAGGGGAAAATGATCTTCTGACTTTGAGAATATCCGGAGAAGGACCTTACGGAACCCTCCTCGCGACAGCGAATAAAAACGGAGAAGTAAAAGGATATACGGGAAATCCTGAAGAAAATTTTCATAAAATAGTTGATGAAAACGGAGAATTTATTACTGATGAAACAGGACAGGTAAGATTTATAGGAAACGGCACTTTACAGGTAATAAAAGATATGGGATTGAAAGAGCCTTTTGTAGGTCTCATAAAACTTGACGGAGAAGATATATCCGATATAATGGCGTATTATTTCCTCATTTCCGAGCAGGTAAAATCGGTGGTGACTTTGGGAGTCAAAATGAATGAAAATGGAGATGTGGAAAAAGCGGGAGGATACATTATCCAGCTTCTTCCGGGAGTGGAAGATACTTTTATAGACAAACTTGAAGATAAATTGAGGCAGATAAGAAGCATAACCGAGCTTTTAACAGGAGGATTTTCTCTTGAAAGAATAGTCGAACTTTTATATGAAGATATATCAGTTGCCGAAGATGAAGCTGAAATATCGGGAAATCATGTTAAGAAATATGTGGAAGATTATGAAATTCTGGAAAAAAGTATAATCGAATATAAATGTAACTGCACAAAGGAAAAATTTTACAAAGGAATAATAACTTTAGGAAAAAAAGAAATAGAGCATATTCTCGAAGAAGAAGGAGAAATTGAAGTGGAATGTCATTTCTGCGGGAAAAAATACAAGTTTTTAAAAGAAGATTTTAAAGATATGGAATAGTATATAAAAAATGAAAGGATATTAAAATGTCAAAATTATTAAAAGTCGGAGTTATCAGAGGAGGAGTATCTGCTGAAAGGGAGGTTTCTCTGAATACAGGAAGTGAAATTGTAAAAAATCTAAATAAGGAAAAATACGATGTTTTTGATATTGTAATAAATTCAGAAAAGGAAATATTTGAAAAAGTGAAAGGCATTAATCCCGATTTTGTGTATATAGCCTTACACGGAGCTTTCGGAGAGGACGGTAGAGTACAGGCTATTCTTGAAAGCATGGGAATTGCCTACAGTGGCCCCGGAGTTATGTCGAGTGCAGTATGTATGGACAAGGAAATGACAAAGAAAATAGTTTCTTCCTACGGAGTGAGAGTTGCAGAAGGGATAAGTGTAAGAAAAGGAGAAACGGCGGATTTCAAAAATATAAGTGAAAAATTGGGAAGCAGAATAGTTGTCAAGCCTAATTCAGGAGGATCGAGTATAGGGGTAAGCTTTGTGGAAAATCAGGAGGAGCTTGAGGCAGCACTTGATCTTGTATTCGATATGGACAGGGAAGCATTGATTGAGGAAGTATTGAAAGGTACTGAAATAAGTGTGCCTGTCATTAACGGAGAAGTTTATCCCACTCTTAAAATAGAAGCTGTTGCAGGAGATTACTTTGACTATGAATCTAAATATTCAGCAGGAGGAGCAAGGGAGTTTGTATTTGAATTTGAAAAGGAAATACAGCAGGAAATCGACAAATTTGCCGGAGACAGCTATTATGCAATGAAATGTGAAGGATTTGCCAGAATTGATTTTATGGTTGTCGGAAATAAACCCTATTTTATGGAAGTGAATACTTTACCTGGAATGACGGCAGCAAGTCTGCTACCTAAAAGTACGGCATCAAAGGGATATAATTACAGTCAGACACTGGATTTGCTCATAGAGGCGTCTATGAAAATAAAGAGATAACAGTTAAATAAGCATTATACTGTTTTCCTGTATTTTTATTATTTGTATGTTTTATAATTTTCAGTGGAATTTTGATAAAAAAAAGTTCCATATATACTGCAGTTAAGATAATAGGGAAAAATTTAAATGAATATTTTATATGGGCATTAAAAAGTGAAGGATATGAAAGGAGAAAGGGAATATGGAAAGAATAGCAAGTTTTCAAGTAGATCATATAAAGTTGAACAGAGGGCTCTACGTATCAAGAATTGACGAAATAAACGGAAATTATCTGACAAGCTTTGATATAAGAATGAAGCTTCCCAACAGAGAACCTGTAATTAATATAGCTGAACTTCATACTATGGAACATTTGGGAGCAACATTTTTAAGAAATCACTCTGAATGGAAAAATGAAATAGTATACTTCGGACCTATGGGTTGCAGAACAGGTTTTTATCTTATTTTAAAGGGAAAATTGACACCTCATGATATAAAGGAGCTAATAAAGGAAACTTTTACATTTATGGCGGATTTTAAAGGAGAAATACCGGGAGCATCAGCTGTAGAATGCGGTAATTATCTTGATCAGAATTTACCTATGGCAAATTTTGAAGCTAAAAAATATCTTGAAGAAACTTTGAATAATCTTAAAGAAGAAAATATGAACTATCCTGAATAATTAAAATTCAACTACTCTCATATTTATCTGATTTTATTTGCTGAAAATAGTACGGAAAAAATGAAAAAAATTTTTTAATTTTTAATATTGTACATTAGAAATCATTAATTACAATATATTATGAAAGAGGAAAAATGAAAATAATAGATACTCATACACACATATATGATGAAAGATTTGAATATGATTTTGATACCGTCATGAAAAATATAGAAGAACAGATGGAAGGAATTGTCAGTATAGGTTTTGATTTGGAAAGTTCAAAAAAAAGTGTGGACCTCGCAAATAAATATCCTTTTGTTTATGCAGTAGCGGGGATACACCCTGTAGACATAAAGAAGTACAACAGTAAAACTGAAAAAGAACTCGAAAAACTGGTACTGACTGAAAAAAAAGTTGTTGCAATAGGAGAAATCGGTCTTGACTATCACTGGATGAAAGATCCTAAAGAGATTCAGAAGGACGGCTTCAGAAAACAGATGAAACTGGCGGAAAAAGTAAACCTTCCTGTTGTAATTCATACAAGGGAAGCACTTGAAGATACTCTTAATGTGTTAAAGGAATTTTCCGATGTGGGAGGGATACTTCACTGCTATCCCGGTTCCTTTCAGGCGGCTGAGCCTTTTCTGGAAAGGTATTATATAGGTGTGGGAGGAACGGTGACTTTTAAAAACAACAGGAAAACAAAGGAACTTGTAAAAGTTCTTACACTGGACAGAATAGTTCTGGAAACAGACTGTCCGTTTTTGACGCCTGTTCCTTTCAGAGGAAAAAGAAATGAACCGATTTATACAAAATATGTAGCAGAAGAAATAGCACGTATAAAGGAAATTTCCGTTGAGGAAGTAATAGAAAAAACTACTGAAAATGCAAAAAAAATATACAGATTGTAACCTTATTTTAATTTTCTTTCTATTGCTACCGTCAAGTTAAAAAACAGGAAATTGGAAAATGGGAGCAGTTTTTTATAATACAGTTGTAGAAACGGTTCAAAATAAATTTTATATATTTAAAATACCTGTCCGTTATAAAATAAAAATAGTTTTATCAGTATATAATTTAAATAATGAAAATTGAAATTGACTGTATATAATGCGGAAAACAAAAGTTTTTGTGTAAAAGGAGAAATATATGGAAATATACGGAATAGGAACTGATATTATTGAAATAGAAAGAATAAAGGAAGCAATTGGCAGGACACCGTCTTTCAGGAAAAAGGTGTATACTTTAAAAGAAATAGAGCATATTGAAAAGAAAAAAAATCCTTATGCCAGTTATGCGGGAAGATTTGCAGCTAAAGAAGCTGTTTCAAAAGCTTTGGGAACGGGAGTTAGAGGATTCTCCCTAAATGATGTCGAAATATTAAATGATGAACTGGGTAAACCATGTGTTACGCTATATAACAGGATAAAAGAGGCAGCAGGAAATCTGAAAATTCAGATAAGTATTTCCCATAGTAGAGAATACGCAGTTTCAACAGTTATTATTTATAGAGAATAATAAAAGTCGGGAGAAAATTATGATAAAGTTAATAATGAAGAAAATAGCAAAACTGAAAATATTGTCAGGGATAATGATTGTATGTTTCATATTTTTCTGGGGAAGCTTACCCATTTTCGGAGAAAATAAAGTAAAGATTGAATATTTCGGAAGAAAAGACTGTAAAAATTGTACAAATCTTGAGAAATTCTTAAAGGAGCTGTCCGATGAAAGAAATGATTTCACCTATGTGGAATATAAAATTGATGAAAATGCTGAAAACAGACAGTTTTTCAATGAAGCTGCCGATAAACTGAAACTGGTCAAAGGAACTCCCATAATTTATGTGAATGAACGTGTAATACAAGGTTATAATACTGCTGATACAACAGGAAAAGAAATTATAAAGGAAATTGATAAAGGGAAAGAGAAGGAAAATATACCTACATTAACGGAATTTATGGAAAAAGGAAATTTTTCCAATGTTTCTAAAGACGGTGCTGTCTGCGAAGTTGACGGTGTCTGTGAAGTGCTGGGAGGAGCAGGAAATGAGGATAAGCAGGTTCTGGTGAATATTCCGTTTATAAATAGGACTGTGGATTTGACAAATTATTCTCTGCCTTTAATGGCTGCGGTTTTAGGGACTATAGACGGATTCAATCCCTGTGCGATGTGGGTTCTCGTATTGTTTTTAACGGCACTTGTTGCAGTCGGGAATAAAATAAAAATGTTCAGGGTGGCGGGCCTCTTTATATTTGCCGAAGCTGTAATGTACTATCTCATACTTAATGCATGGTTATATACATGGGATTTTGTAGGTCTTGATAAATGGGTAACTCCTGCTGTGGGAATTGTAGGAATAACAGGAGGAATATTTTTTATAAAAAACTTTCTGAAAAAGGGAAATGAGCTGTCCTGTGAGGTGACCGATTTCAAGAAAAGGGCGGAAATATCAGGAAAAATAAGAAATATCGCTGACAAGCCGTTTACATTTTTAACAGCTCTTGGAATAATAGGTCTTGCATTGTCTGTAAATGTAATAGAATTTGCCTGTTCTGTAGGGATACCTCAGACTTTTACTAAAATACTTCAAATAAATAATATCTCTTTTATACAGAAACAGTTTTACACATTTATTTATATATTGGGATATATGATAGATGATTTTATAGTGTTTGGGCTTGCACTTTTAAGTGTAAACAAACTTCAGCTGACATCGAAATATTCCAAATGGATGAATCTTTTCGGAGGAATTCTGATGATTATACTGGGTCTTATATTGTTGTTAAAGCCGAGTTTGCTGGTTTTATAGAGAAGGTTTTTCAATTTTTTAAAAGATTGATCCAAAAAACTATTCAACACAAATTTTACTAAAGCTCAAAAATGCCCGTTCGCTGTAAAAACAAAA
>JAUNKI010000192.1 GCA_030532815.1 Leptotrichiaceae bacterium | reverse complement strand
CAGGAAAAAAAGGAAATAAATGAAGAAAAATATACGGTTATTCAACCGATACTTTCAGGAGATCCGAGATTAGAGGAAGATTTATCGGCCAATCTTAAAAATACCGATAAAATGAAATTTATATGGCTTATTGATAAATATGATATCACAGCGTATGAAACGGCAAAAAATATTCTTGAAGAACTGAAAAAAAGCCATAAGACAGAAAACAGGGCGGAAATTTTCCTGATAGATGAAGTACCTCAGGAAATAAATCCTAAAATTTTTAAAATAAATCAGGTAATGGAAAAAGTTCGGACGGAATATACGGTTATTTTAGATGATGATGCAGTAATTGATATGGACAGGATAGGAGAATTCGGTATATATGAAAATCGTGAAGATGAGTGGATTGTTACAGGAATACCTTATAATTACGGTACAAAAGGAATATGGTCAAGAATGATTTCAGCATTTGTAAACAGTAATTCATTTCTTACATATTTTTCAATGGCATATGTAGGAGAAAGCAAAACTTTAAACGGAATGTTCTATATGGGAAAAACGGAAATATTCAGAAAATATAATGTTTTTGAGAAGATAAAATACATGCTTTGTGATGATTTGGCATTAGCCGGATATCTATCAGAAAGAAGAGTGAAAATCATACAAACTGCTGTTTTCTGTAATGTACGGACAACAGTTGAAAATTTTATTTCTTATATACTTCTGATGAAAAGGTGGCTTTTATTTGCAAAAATTTATATGAAAAAAGCTTTTTCCTTAAAATTTTTCATACTGGTGCTGCTTCCGTCGATAATGCCTTTTTTGCTGTTTATTGTAGGAACAGTGGGAGGAATGAAGAATATTATATCCGTTTTTTTATTATTTATGATAAAGTCTTTTATAATGTATGTTTTCAGAAATAAACTAATCGGAAAAAAAGAAAGATTAACGGTTATTTTATATGAAATAATAAATGATCTGTTTCTGCCTCTTATTTTTATATATACTTTGGTAACTCCTCCTGTAATAAAATGGAGAAATAAAAAAATTCGTGTCATAGACGGGAAAATATATTATGAGTAAGTTTAATGAATATATAAAAAAACTGGAAAATCTTGATTGTTCGGAATCTTTTCTAAAATCTGATAAAACAGTTCTTTTATTAAGCGGAAGCAGTGATTATGAAACTTCGGCGTTGTCGGATTTACAGAAAGATTTTCTGAAAATTTTTAAAAATTACGGATACAAAGTTATAAAATCCAATTTTCCGTATAACGGAAATTTTGAACATAAAAATTTTAAGAATATTTCTATATTAAAAGCAGGTATATCAAATATTGTCTATTATATTCATACTTTATACAATCCAAAATTCAGGAAGGAAATAAAAAGACATTTCATGCCTTTATATGAAATTGACGATATAATTATAGTTACACAAAGTTCGGGACTGAATTTGCTGAAAGTTGCTTTGAAAAATTGCGATATGTCAAGTAAAAAAATGAAGATATTCGCTTTGGGAGCTTTTGCCTGCGGATATGGAAAAATTCAAAATTGCATGATTTTTAAAGGGAAAAAGGATATTTACAGCAAATTTATGGATTTTCATAAATGTGATGTAAAAGTTGACTGCGGGCATTTTGATTATTTGAAAAACGGACAAGTAAAGGAGATAATACATGAGTGGCTTGAAAAAAATAAAAATTAGTGCCGTTTCTCCTCCTTTCAGCGGACATCTGTATCCTCTTATGGAACTGCTGCTTCCTCTTTTAAAGAGCGGAATGTATGAGATTACAGTGTATACGGGCGGTCAGAAGGAAAAAGCGGTTAAAGATACGGGGCTGAACTGTAAAGTTATTTTAAAAGACAGACCTTCAATTCTGGAAAATATAGCAAATACTTCCAAACAGACAAATATACTGACTATGTTCAGACAGTTCAGGGAAAATGTAAAGCTGATACCTGAAATAATGAACGAACTGGAGGAAGAATTCAGAAAAGACACCCCTGATATTGTAATAGCTGATTTTGTGGCAATTCCTGCGGGACTTGTATGCAACAGAATGAAAATCCCGTGGATAACATCAATACCTACAGTTTTTGCAATTGAAAATAAAACTACTGTTCCCGGATATTTAGGCGGTCTGTATCCCCGAGAAGGAATTTTATATAAAATAAGAGACATTATAGGGAGGCTTGCTGTCAGAATTGCCAAAAAAATGATGGCCTTTCTGGCAGTAAAAAAACAGAAACTTCGTGATTTTAAATTATATAACGAAAAAAATGAAGAAGCGATTTTTTC
>JAUNKI010000010.1:8588-21803 GCA_030532815.1 Leptotrichiaceae bacterium | reverse complement strand
GTCCTATTAATCTCTGATATGCTTCTATCAGAGCCTTTAACGCGACTTCTTTCGTTTCGGGATTATTTATATTGTTTTTATAAAATTCCCTTAATTCTTTTAAGTTCATTTCACTACGCTTTTTTTCATGCGTCCCTTCTCCTGAAGAAAAAAAAGTCGAAATCGGTACATGCTGTTCTCTATATTCTGCTGCTACCTGACTGTTGCCTTCCTTATCAAAGGAATATCCTTTTACATCATTCAGTACTATCACTCCCGGATCAAACCTTGCATTTTCAGCTAAGAATATGACGGGATAAGGATTGTTTCCCTGTTTGTTGAGAAGGAGAAACTGGCTTGCAGAAGCTTTTTTATTATCCACTTTATCTATGTAAAATCCGAATCCTTTTTCAGGATTTGTCAGAAATATTTTTTCTTCAGTCAGTGAACTCGGTCTGGTAGACAAAAGTACTTTTGTCTGTTTATTAATATTTTCAAGAGCTCTGGGATTTACATATATTTCAAGTCCCAAACCTATAAATGTCAGTATAAGCCCGAATATAAAAGCAGGTCTTATAATTCTGAAAAGACTTATTCCCGATCCTTCCATAGCTATTATTTCATTTGTTTCGGAAAGACCTCCGTAAACGAGCATTACACCGAGAAATGCTCCCATCGGAATTGTCTGTACAAGAATACCCGGCACAACATAAAAGAAATAATCAATTACCGACAGAAAAGGCAGGTCGCTTGCAAACAGCCTTTCCATTGCTTCAATAAGTACATTCAGCATCAGTATAAATGTAAATATGCTGATACCAAATATTGAAGGCAGTATAAGCGAGTTATAAATATATTTATCTATTATTTTCATTATTTTTTATTCCTTCATTTACATTAGTTTTACTGAGTTCATTTAATATATTTTTCTTCAATTTTTCTTCTCTTCTCTTTTTCCTGTAGTTATTCACATCATTTTTTATAAAATCGGGAAACACCTCCGAATACACATATATATATTCGGTTATTCCCTTTACGGCAAGACTTTCATTTCTTATATCCTGCAGTCTTTTACTGTGGGACGAACCTATCAATATTATTATATATATAATAAAAATTATAAAGGTCGTTTTTACAACACCTAAAATCCCTCCTAAAAATTCATCACCTTTTTTCAGTTTTATAGTTTTGAGAAATTTGCTGCTCAGTTTCAACAGGACTGAAAAACTGATATACAGTAAAATAAAAGCTATAACATATATTTTCAGCTGATCTCTCGAATCCTTTTCAGACAGTTTGAATATAACTTTTACTGCTCCGTAAGTGGATTTCATCATATATATAATAAGAAGATATTTAAATACACCGAAAAACTCCAGTGTAAATCCTCTTTTTTTTCCTAAAAGAAAGGATAAAACCAACAATATTAAAAATCCCGCATCCAATATCATATTTTTCTCCTGTGAATTTTATTCATTTTCATTAATATATATTCTTGGAACTCTCTGACTTATTCCGCATAAAATTTCGTAGGATATTGTGCCGCATATATCAGCAACTTCCACAGTGCTTATATTTTCTCCGAAAAATTCCACCGTATCACCTTTTTTCGCTTCTTTTGCAAGAGCTTCAGGAAGCAGTATTATGAGCTGATCCATACACACTCTTCCTACTATTCTGCATTTAAATCCTTTATAATAGACATAACCCCTATTCGACAGCTCTCTTCTTACTCCGTCGGCATATCCTATGGACACTGTAGCCAGAGTTTCCCCTTTTTTCCCCAAATAAGTATTCCCGTAACTTATGTAACTGTCTTCACAAAGTGTTTTTATGTAACTTATTTTAGCATAAAGAGACATTACAGGCTTAAATTTATAAGGTTTTGTTTCTTTTTCGCTAACCCCTCCGTATGCTATAATTCCCACTCTTATAAAATCGTATTTTTTCTTTCCGGATTTCAGACTTCCGAAACTGTTATGTAAATGCCTGTATTTGACAGTAGGGATTTCTTTCATCATAATTTTCGATATTTCTTCAAATTTTTCCGATTGCAGTTCAGTATAATCCTCATCAGAATCAGAAGATGAAAAATGTGAAAACACACCTACAGGTCTGACATATTTACATTCTTTTAATATATGAATCATTTTTTCAATCTCATGGAACTGAAAACCTACTCTCCCCATTCCTGTATCCACTTTAATAAAAACATTCATATTACGCTGATTTTTTTCAAGATAATCAATTTCCTCAAAGTCGGTCACTGTAAAATAAATATTTTTTTCAGAAACCGAATTTACGTAATCATTTTCAATAGGTCCGAGAATAAGAATATTCACACTGTCATTCATTTCCCTTATTTTAAGAGCTTCATCGGCAGTAGCTACTGCAAAGTTCCGAATTCCCTTTTTTATGAGCAGGTCACATATTTTAACCATTCCATGTCCATAGGCATCGGCTTTTATTACTGCCATTATATGCTCTTTTGACGTTATTTTTTCAAGTTCTCCGATATTTTCATATAAATTTTTTATGTTTATTTCCGCCCAACAACGCATTTCATTTTCACCTTCTGAAATAATTATTATACAAGTACTTTTTCATCTTCATTATAACCGTTTACCGTTTTCTGCAAACCTTTTTTAACATTTCCGTCATGCCCCGAATTTTTCTTCTTTTTTCTGTACTTTCTCATCAGATAAACTAACGGACTTGCAACAAATATTGAAGAATATGTACCGAATATCATTCCTATAAACAAAGTTGTATTAAAGGTCTTTAAGGAATCTCCCCCGAATATGAGAAGTATCGTTATTGAGAGCAGCGTTGTCAATGATGTAAATAATGATCTTATGTAAACCTGATTTACACTTTCTTCGATTACTTCACCGAAATCCTTTGTTTTTCCTGATTTAGCATCATTTTCCCTAATTCTGTCAAATACTACGATAGTGTCATTCATGGAATATCCTAAAATAGTAAGTATTGCGGCAATAAATGGTGTATTTATTTCATATTTCAGAAATGCTATAAGTCCCATTGCTATTATTACATCATGCAATACTGCGAGTATCCCTGCAACGGCATAGACAAACTCGAATCTTATGGTAATATAAATAATTATAAGCAGACTTCCTATAAGCAGAGCCGTCATAGCATTTGACGCCAGTTCTTTTCCTATTGTCGGTCCTACCGTATCGTATTTCACAAGTTCGTATTTCCCCGTTTTTTCATCCAGTGCTTTCAGAAGATTTTTCTTCTGTACTTCTGTCAGCTGTTCCGTTCTTAAAACTACTGTATTATCTTCGGAATATTGAAGCCTTCTGCTCTTTAACTGGGGAATTTCTCCTGCAAGACCGTCAAAAGTGCTGTTCAGAGCTTCCTTATCAACTGCCTGTGCGTAATCCAGCTGTAACAGGTCTCCTCCTTTGAAATCCACTCCCAAATTCAATTTCACGGTAAAGAATAAAATAACGGAAACTAAAACCATCATAGCTGAAAAACTTAAATAATATTTTTTTAATTGTATTACTTTTAAATTCATTATTTTACTCCTTTCCAGAACAGCTGTTCTTTTTTTATTTTAAATGTCGATATTATAAATTTAAAAAGTACTTTTGTTATAAATAATGCCGTAACTATTGTAATAAGTACACCTAATGTAAGTGTAACCGCAAATCCTTTTACAGGTCCCGTACCGAAAAAGAACAGTACCGAAGCTACGAGCAATGTTGTTATATTTCCGTCAAGTATTGCAGGAAGACCGTTTTTAAAACCGTTTTCCACTGAATCTTCAAGAGAATATCCTTTTTTCAGTTCTTCCTTTATTCTTTCAAATGTAATAACATTGGCATCAACAGCCATTCCTAAAGTCAGTATAAACCCTGCTATTCCCGGAAGTGTCAATGTTGCTCCTATCATACTGAAAGAAGCCAGTACCAAAAATCCGTATATTGCCAGAACCATATCGGCTATCAGACCCGGTATCTTGTAAATTATGAACATAAAGAGAGAAATTGCTATCATTGCTATTATTCCGGCTATTTTTGTTTTCTGTATGGATTCATTTCCTAATGTAGCTCCTACAGTTCTCGTTTCAAGTATTTTTATATTTACCGGTAATGCTCCCGATTTCAGTAAATTTGTCAATGCTTTGGCATCTTCAGGATCATTGGTAGTTATTACCCCTCTTCCTCCGGGTATTTCAGAATTTATTCTCGGTGCCGACTGTTCTTTCCCGTCAAGCATTATAGCCAGCTGTTCATTAATATGTTCCCTCGTAATTTTCGCAAATATTTCCGCTCCTTTACCGTCCAGCTCGAATGCCACTTCAGGCTGCCCGAACTGTCCCTGTGAGAGGTTTGCATTTTTTATGGCTGAACCTTCAAGAAGTGTAGGTCCGTATGTTCCGTCCTCATTTTTAATTTTAAACTCCAGTTTGGCTGTAGTTCCTATCAGCTCAACGGCTTTCTGAGGATCCTTAATTCCTGCAAGTTCCACTATCAGCCTGTCATTTCCGCTTATCTGGATTACCGGTTCGGAAACTCCCAGACTGTCCACTCTTCTTTCTACTATATCTCTTACTTTGTCCATTGTATCGGCTTCCACTTTTCCCTGAGCCTGTAATACTACGTAAGTTCCTCCTCTTAAATCAAGTCCTAACTTTATTCTGTTATTGTACAGTATTGCTCCGGGAACAATAAGTATCGCCAACAGCAGAATATAATGTATCGTTTTATTCTTCATTACTCGCCTTTCCACAAATATAAATTTGTTATTTTTATTTATCTTTATAAAATATTTACTTTATTGTATCCAGATATTTCTGCAGTATTATGGAAGCTGCAACCATGTCCACCACTTTTCGTCTTTCTTTTCCGTTTTTTTTGGAATAGTTTTTCAAATAATGTTCCGCTTCAGTTGTAGTATATCTTTCATCTATCATGAACACTTCTATATCCGGTATTTCTTTCTTCATTTTACTGACAAATTCTTCCACTTTTTCAACTTGACGTTTCTTTGTACCGTCAAGGCTTTTAGGAAGACCTACGACTATTTTTCTCGTCCCTTCGTCTTCCATTATTTCCTTTAATCTTCTGAATGGATCTACGGCATTTCTGTCTATTACTTCAAGGGCAGTGGCAAGAATACCCAAAGGATCGGATTTGGCTACTCCTATTCGCACATCTCCCACATCAAGTCCTATAAATTTTTTCATATTTTTCCCTTTTCATATTTTTTAATTATCTTCATAATATATTATGAAAGTTGCGAAACAACATATTCTCTACTTTTTTCAACAGCTTCTTTTACGGCACTTCCGTTTTTACCTCCTGCCTGTGCAAAGTCCGGACGACCTCCTCCGTTACCGTCTGCCGCCTGTGCCATAATCTTGACAATGTCCCCCGCTTTAATTTTTGACGTGAGATCTTTCGTAACTCCCGCTACAAACACCGCCTTTTCATTATCGGAACCTAAAATTACTATTCCGCTCTGGAGTTTTTCCTTTCCTCTGTCTACTATTTCTTTCAGCTCTTCAATGCTCTTGTTTTCAAAAGCCTTAATTAAAACTTTTACTCCCGATATATTCTCCGTTTCTTCAAACATATCATTCATTTCATATTTTAACAGTCTGCTTTGAAGCTGTGCATAGGATTTTTCAAGATTTTTAAATTCTGTTTTGAATTTTTTCAGAACTTCTATTATATTATTTTCATCCGATTTCATCGTTGAAGATATTTCCGCCAGTTTTCCTTCCACTTCATTTACATAATCCAGACTTTTATGTCCGGTAGTTGCAGTAATTCTCCTTACTCCTGATGAAATCCCCGTTTCAGACTCTATATTGAAAAGCCCTATTTCTCCCGTAGAACGTACATGTGTCCCTCCGCATAATTCTATGGAAAATCCGGGTATTTCCACAACTCTGACTATATCTCCGTATTTATCCGAGAAAAGTGCCATCGCTCCTCTGTCTTTAGCTTCCTGGATATTTTCATAGCCTATTTTCGTTTTTATATTTGAAAGTATTACATTATTCACTTCGGCTTCTATTTCTTCTATAATTTCTTTCGGTATTGCCTCGTAATGGGAAAAGTCAAATCTGAGTTTGTCACTTTCCACAAGAGAACCCGACTGCTCCACATGAGTACCGAGTTTTTCCCTCAATACTTTATGGAGAATGTGCGTAGCAGTATGATTTCTCTGAATGTCCTTTCTTCTTTCAATGTCAATTTCCATTTCTACCGTAGCACCTTCGGGCGGTATAATACCTTTTATCACTTCAACCTGATGAATAAACACATCTTTTTTCTTAACGACATCTGCTATTTTCCCTTCAAATTCACCTGCCGTTATTTTTCCCGTATCCGACACCTGTCCTCCCGACTCGGCATAAAAAGGCGTTCTGTCAAATATCATTTCATATCCGCTCATACCTTCACTTTTAGCCGCATACAGTATTTTCCCCGTATCCGTAAATTTTTCGTATCCCGTAAATTGGGTTTTTCCGTGTTTTTCAAAAAATTCGTCAATAAAATCATCCTTAATCATGTCGGATATTGTAACTCTACTTCTCTGAGACCTCGTCACCTGTTCTTCCAGTCTTTTTTCAAAGTCTTCTTCTGATACTTCTATTCCCCTGTTATTTAAAATAAGTTTCGTCAGTTCAAAGGGAAATCCGAATGTATCGTATAATTTGAAAGAAATTTCCGACGACAGTTTTTTTCCGTTTTCATTTTTCAGCTTTTTTATTTCATCAAAAAGCATTTCAGTTCCGTTTTTCAGTGTTACGGAAAATCTCTCTTCTTCTATTTTTATTACTTTTTCTATATATTCCTGTTTTTCAGTCAGTTCAGGATAAGCTTCCTTCATAGTTTCAACTACATAGGAAATTAATTTATGTAAAAAGATATCTTCCTTTTCAAATACTTTTCCTTTGGCAACACTTCCCACTCCGAATGCTCTTCTTATTATCTTTCTTAATATGTAGCCTCTTCCTTCATTTGAAGGGAGAACACCGTCACTTATAAGAAAAACCGATGCCCTTATATGATCGGCAATTATTTTTACGGCTTCATCATAATTTTCCTTTTCTATTCCCAGAATTTTTTCAATTCCTTTAATAATCGGCATGAATAAATCCGTTTCAAAATTACTCTTTTTGTTCTGAACAACGGAAGCTATCCTTTCAATTCCCGCTCCCGTATCTATATTTTTTTCAGGCAGAGGAACTAATGTTCCGTCTTCAAGCCTATTCCATTCTGTAAAGACGAGGTTCCATATTTCAAGAAATCTGTCTCCCTCATCTCCGGGCTTACAGTTTATTTCTTCATTATTTTTCCCCATATTTCGGGTATCATAATAAATTTCACTACACGGACCGCATGAACCTACAAGACCCGCTGCCCACCAGTTATCATCTTCCCCCAATCTTACAAGTCTTTCTTCAGGTATTCCTATTTCTTCATTCCATATTCTGTATGCTTCGTCATCAGTTTCAAAAACTGAAACCCAGAGTCTTTCCTTATCCAGTTTCAGTACTTTCGTTATATATTCCCATGACCACTCGATAGCTTCCCTTTTAAAATAATCACCGAAGGAAAAGTTTCCGAGCATTTCAAAAAATGTGTGATGTCTCGGTGTCTTTCCTACATTTTCCAGATCATTTGTTCTTATACATTTCTGATATGTAGTTATTCTTTTAAAGGGAGCTTCCTTTTCACCCAGAAAAAAGGGCTTAAAAGGAACCATTCCTGCCACTGTCAGCAATAAACTCTTATCATCAGGTATCAATGACGCACTTTCAAAGTGCTTATGCTCTTTGGACTTAAAAAAATCAATAAAACTTTTTCTCAATTCATTTCCTGTCATTCATTTTCTCCTTAATTTTCTCTTTAATTTAATTCCTTTTTTTATTTCTCGTCTTATATCAATCCAGTTTGAAATTATCCCCCAAATATACTTTCCTTGCAGTTTCGTTATTGGCAATTTCCTCTCCGTTACCCGATATGAGTATAGTTCCTTCTGCCATAATATACGCTCTTTCGGTAATTCTCAATGTCTCTCTCACATTGTGATCGGTTATTAATATTCCGAGACCTTTTTCCTTCAACTGTATAATAATGTTCTGTATATCTTCTACGGCAATAGGATCTACTCCTGCAAAAGGCTCATCAAGAAGTATAAAGTCGGGATTTGTGGAAATCGTCCTCGCTATTTCCACTCTTCGCCTTTCTCCCCCTGAAAGGGCATATCCCAAACTTTTCGCCACATGGGAAAGTTTAAACTCCTCTATGAGACTGTTCATTTTTTGTATTCTTTCTTTCTTAGGAATACCTCTCATTTCCAAAACCGAAACTATATTTTCTTCAACAGTCAGATTTCTGAAAACCGATGCTTCCTGAGGAAGATACCCCAACCCCATTCTTGCCCTTTTGTACATGGGAAAGTTTGTTATGTCCTCTCCGTTATAAGTCACTCTTCCGTTGTTCGGTTTTATAATTCCGGTTATCATGTAAAAGGTTGTGGTTTTTCCTGCACCGTTAGGACCGAGAAGTCCCACCACTTCTCCTTTTTCCATACTCAGACTGACATTTTTCACAACTTCCCTGTTTTTATATATTTTTTTCAGATTATCGGCTTCTATGCTGATTTTTCTACTCATTGTATCTCCCGCTATTCAATATTTCCTTTTTTCAAAATTCCGTTTAAAACTGTTTTCTGTATTCGACATTTTCATATTTAAGTATTGCCGTGAGGTTTCGTGTTCCTGTTTCCTTTCCTGAAGGCTGACCGTTTCTTACCCACATAACTGGCACATCCACAGTGCCTTTTGCAACATTGACTTTGACACTGTCAGGTAAATTTTTCCCTGTTTCAGGTACATAAATATTTTTTGCAGCTCTTTCCAGCATTTCATTTACAGTTTCTGCTGGAATATTTAAATTAAAAATTTTTTCCCTTTCTTCAGTTCCTGCTCTTGTAACCGCTTTAAGTACGACGTTCCTGTTTCCTCCGCCTAAAAATTCCTTATTTATTTTTCCTGTAACGGCTAAAAAACTCGGGTTTGACGAATTCCATTTTATGCTGACCTGAGTTCCGTTTGAAGCTCCCATTGTTTTAGGAAGTTCTATTTTTGATTTGCTATTTACCTCATTTTGGGAAACCGACAGTCTTTTTGTAACTTCCTCCACTGCTTCAATATCTTGGGAATTTGTTTTTCCGGAATTTACGGCTCCGTTTTGCACATAATATTCCATTTTTATATTTCCGTCATTTTCAAGTATTTTTTTATTAATATCATAAACGGCTTTCTTAGAGGAAATTTTTGTTTTCCCCTGATAAGTCGTTACATTTCCCAGTAAAGTTACCTGCTTTTCCTTCATATTAACCGTTGCCTTGTCGGCACTTGTGTTCAGATTGACAAGCTGAGGCAGTTTACTTACTATTTTTACGTTATTCTGTGCATTTCCTATTTCACTGTTCAAATCAAGATAAAGAAAATTTGAAGTCATCTGAGTTTCATTCCTGAAGTCGAGTATTACCTGATCCCTTGCAAGTACTAAATTTTTTGAAGTATCTATTTCATTATACTGGGAATCAAGATTTACTTCCTTGTACACCATATGGACATTTTCCTTGATTTCACTTCGTGTAATACTCATATCATTGTTACTGTGTGAAAGAAAGTATACTTTCGCAGTATTTCCTCTGAAATGTACTGCTTCGGAATCTACGAGTTTTGTCGGATTATTTACAAAATCCTTTACATTTCCTCTTATTTTTCCGTTTATATTACCGTCAAATCTGAATTCCTTTTTCTCAAAACTTCCTTCTCCCGTTTTTGAACTTATTCTGTCACCCTGAACACTGCTCATTATCATATTATTGGCAAAAATATTTTTTACGATGGTATTCATTGTTCCGTCCGAACCGTTAACAGTAAAGTTCTGTTTTGTAACCGAAAAATTCCCTGTCAGTGTGGCATCTCCCGTTTTAAAAAGATATACAAGCCCTGTTCCGTTCATTTTATAGTCATCGTAATTCATTGTATAATATTGATTTGTAGTCAGCACTTCATTGGCAAGGTCATAAATTCCGCTTCGGAATGTTCCCGTAGAATTTCTCGGAAAATAACTGAATCTTCCGTTTCCTTCCGCATTGGCTATCTGTTTCACTTCATCATAAAACACATGTTCGGCTTTTACATTCAGGTCTTTATTTATGTAATCTACATTTCCTCTTGCATCTACCTGTTTTTTCTCTATAAAGTAAATTCCCCTGTCTGCTGCAATATTACTTTTTTCGTCTTTATATTTTACGTTTCCTTCAGCTTCCGCCTGTTTATTTATATCGTTATATTTTATTTTATCAGCTTTAAGTTCTTTTTCCTCCTTTTTGTAAATGACATTTCCTGTTCCCGCTATTTCTTCAAATTTAACCGTTGTTTGAATTTTATCAGCTTCCAGTTCAGTTTTATCTTCATTATTTACAATTTTTGTCCGTGTATCGGAAATAATAAAATCTCCTTCTTTTCTGTAATCTATATGGTTTGTAAATATATTCCATTTGTTGTCCTTCGTTCTTCCGATTACATTATTTTTCAAAGTTATGTCCGATGTTTTCGTATTTACTTCTCCTTCTTTTGCAGATATGAGCATATCCTTTTTCAGAAGATCTATTATAACACCTTTAAATCTTATAATACCGTCTCCCTGATTTTGAGCTCCTATCTGCTCATCGGCATATATTATCGCATCATCTTTAAGTTTATACACGACATTTTTAGCTCTCATTTCCTGTTTCATCTTTTCCACAGGAGGACTTTCTATTTTCTTAAAAAATACCGCATATAAAAAATATAATACAATAATTATCAGGCCTCCGTAGGCTATTTTCTTCCACATTATTTTTTCTCCTCTAATTTCGCTTTTATTTCAGATAAAAATTTTAATGCTTCCATAGGCGTAATATTATTTATATCTTTATTTTCAATATCATATATAACTTCGTCCGTCACTTTGTCATTTTCATCTTCAACATGGAAACCGGAATTATATCCTTCATATTTGTCCTCAATCTCAAGAATCTGACCGAAAAGAGAAAGCTGCTGTACATCTATGGTCTTTTCTATAAGTTCCTTTTTCTGTTCGAGTCTGTGAAGTATCTTCCTGCTTTCATGTAAAATTTCTTTAGGAAGTCCTGCAAGTCTCGCTACTTCTATCCCGTATGATTTGTCGGCACCGCCTTTGACAATATTTCTGAGAAACATTACTTTTCCCGCCTTTTCCTCAACTTCTATACGGTAATTTACAATATTCTCATATTTATTTTCAAGTTCCGTTAGCTCATGATAATGAGTCGCAAATATTGTCTTGGCTTTTATATTTTCATGAATATATTCCGAAATTGCCGTAGCAATGGAAACTCCGTCAAATGTAGAAGTTCCCCTGCCCACTTCATCAAGGATAATAAGACTTTTTTCAGTAGCACTATTTATAATATTGGAAACTTCACTCATTTCCACCATAAATGTGCTCTGTCCCGTAAGAATGTCGTCAGAAGCTCCTATTCTCGTAAGATATTTGTCCACAATGGACAGTCTCGCCTTTGATGCGGGAACATAAGAACCTATCTGTGCCATTATGCATATAAGTGCCACCTGTTTCATATAAGTGGACTTTCCCGACATATTCGGACCTGTCAGCACTGCAAATCGTTCCTTTTCAGTGAGCATAGTATCATTTGATACAAAATCCGCCCTTCCTATGAGCTTTTCCACTACAGGATGTCTCCCGTCCCTTATGTCAATGGAAAAATCTTCGGTAATTTCAGGTCTGACATAACCGTTTTCTATTGCCACAGTAGCAAAGGAAACTATGACATCAAGGTAGGCAAGTCTTTCGGCAAGCTTCGCCAGAAAGGATTTTTCTTCTTTTACCTTACCGCTCACTTCCTTAAATAAATAATACTCCATATCTTCTATTTTTGCCTTTGAATTTATAATAGTATCTTCATATTTTTTAAGTTCGGGCGTTACAAATCTTTCGGCATTGGTAAGTGTCTGTTTTCTTATATATGTATCAGGCACCGCATCCAGATTGGATTTTGTAACTTCTATGAAATAACCGAAAACTTTATTATATTTTATTTTCATATTTTTTATTCCGGTAGCTTCCTTCTCCTTCCTTTCAATTTCCAGAAGAAAATCCTTTCCCGAATTCATTATACGGTGTATTTCATCAAGTTCCTCATTGTATCCTCTTTTTATTATATTTCCTTCTCTTACCGTAAAAGGGGCATTTTCGTCTATACTCTGCTCTATCAGGTTATAAATATCCTCAAGGATACTCATATCGGTTCCGCTAAAAAAAGACGTATCTTTTAAAATACCCATTATTTCTATTGACGCTTTTACGGTATTTTTTAATGCAATCAAATCTTTACCGTTTTCATTTCCGAATATTATTTTTCCTAAAAGTCTTTCCAAATCATATATATTTTCAAGTTTTTCCTTTAAATCTTCACGTATAAGTATGTTATCGATAAAATACTGGACATTATTCTGTCTTTCGGTTATTTCTTCAATACTTAATAAGGGGTTGTTAATATACCTTTTCAGAAGCCTTGTTCCCATTGAAGATTTACATTTATCCATAACCCACAAAAGAGAACCGTAAACAGTCTTTTCTCTCTGATTTTTAGTAAGTTCGAGATTTTTCCTCGTTATAGAATTTATTTCCGCATAATTCGATATATTTAAAAATTCTATTTTTTCAACTGTCAGATTATTTTCCACCTGCATTGTCATGGCATAATCCAATACAATGGCGGCAGCCTCCACTACCGGTTTTTTATCCTTTATGCCGTAACTTTCAAGGGAAACTATGCCGAAATAATCCGTCAGCAGCTTTTCAGGATCTCTCACTTTATTTATAAAGCTTACAGTTGCATCATTTTTCTGTACAAAATCATCAATTCTTTCCTTTATTGTTTCATAAAAGGAATTAGTTAAAAGTATTTCTTTCGGCTCTACTTTATTCAGTTCATTAAAAAGTCTGAGACAATCAGAATCATTTTCAATTTCGGTTACTTTAAATTCCCCTGTAGTAATGTCTATATATGCTATTCCTATTTTATTTTCCACTACCTTTATACTCATTAAATAATTGTTGCTTTTTGAGTCGAGGGAATCTACGTCAATAACCGTACCCGGTGTTATAATCTTGACTA
>JAUNKI010000010.1:0-8578 GCA_030532815.1 Leptotrichiaceae bacterium | reverse complement strand
GAGGCTTTCGGATCTTCAGTCTGCTCACAGATAGCCACTTTATAGCCTTTGGATATTAATTTTGATATATATGAGTTTGCAGAATGATAAGGCACTCCCGCCAAAGGAACATTTTCATTTTTCTCTTTATTTCTTGATGTCAGTGTAAGTCCCAGCTCTTTTGAGGCTTTTACTGCATCTTCAAAAAACATTTCATAAAAATCTCCTAATCTGAAAAACAGTATGGAATCTTCATATTCTGCTTTTATTTCTTTGTATTGTTTCATTAACGGTGTTTCTGTCATTACAAATCCCTCTATTTCCAACTTATATTTTCATCAATAGTTTTTCATATAAGTATAGCATAAATCAAGTATTATTTCCACTTCTATTGATAATTTGAAAGAAATATAGTAAAATTTAGTGGAACAGAAATTGATAAAATATACTTCAAATTTTATTTATTGCTTGTTTTATGCCCAATCAGCTGTATTTCGACATTTTCTCAAAGTTTTTAAAAACTTTAATTTTGGAAATATAACTGAATTAAAAAAAACGAAAGGAAAAATTTAAATTTTATGACAAAAGAAAAAAAACAGGAGTATCTTGTTATTTCATTTTTACCGTTTATTATGCTGGTTTACTCACTTATTCTCTCTACTCCCTATAAATTGTATGAAGGAATAAAAAATATCCTTTTATCTGACGGAATTCTGCTGACTGACTACTTTATAATAGGCGGTAAGGCTGCCGCTATTTTTAATGCTTCTGCCATAACATTGATAAATATTTATCTATTATATAAAATGGACATGAAAATAAACGGTTTAAATATATCAGGTATATTTTTAATGTTCGGATTTTCATTTATGGGAAAAAATCTTCTGAATATTATACCCTTTTATATAGGAGCATATCTTTATGCAAGAATGAACGGAAAAAGCTTTAAAACCGTTGCCGTAGTATGTATGTTTTCCACTTCGCTTTCGCCTTTTGTAAGCGTCATGGCTGAAGCCTACGGCTATTCTCTGATAGGTATTCTGGCGGCTCTCGCTCTGGGAACAGTTTTAGGATTTATAGTGCCGATAATCTCTGTTCATATTCTGCCCATACACGGAGGATTCAGTCTTTACAATACGGGATTTGCAGCAGGACTTGTCGCCATTGTTTCATATTCCGTAATGAAAGCGTCAAAAATCAGCGTTTCCTTCAAAAAAGTATTTATAGAAACTATGGATTACGAAATGCTGTCCCTATTTGTAGGTGCCTATTTATTTTACATAGTTTATGGTTATATTAAAAACGGATATTCCTTTAACGGTTTAAAAAGCCTGTTATCCCATTCAGGAAGACTTGTAAGTGATTTCACTGTCACCGAAGGATTTCCTATCGTTGTTATGAATATGGGAATATTGGGACTTCTGTGTTTAGTAATAATATTTCTTTTATTTCCCATGTTTAACGGACCTATTTTATCAGGAATGCTTACCGTAGTGGCATTTGCAGGTTTCGGAAAACATATAAAAAATGTCTTGCCTGTAATAATAGGAGTAGTTGCGGCATTTTACATATTTAAGACCGATACTTCACTGACGGCTTTTGCAGTCACTCTGTTTTTTTCCACTACTCTTGCACCTATAAGCGGTAAATTCGGTAGCCTCGCAGGAATTGCCGTAGGATTTTTAAACTATTGTCTGGTTTTAAACATAGGAGCTGCACACGGAGGATTAAATCTTTATAATACGGGACTTGCAGCAGGTATAGTGGCAAGTGTGAGTGTACCTATACTTCAGTCCTTTCAGGGAGGTCAGAATTAAAAATGAAGAATAACATAAAAATAATTTCAAAAATTGTAAGTGAAATCACTTCTTTCTATTTGGAAAACAGAGCAAAAGATTACCATATTAAAATTGATAAGGAAGACGGAAAAAATGAATATGTAATTTATACTCACGGATTTACGGATTTACCCGAAAAAAAAATAAGAGAAATGAAAAAACTGATGACTATTCATCATGATATGGAATATGACGAATACTGGGAGTTAATGGGTGAAGGAGAAGCTTCGGATGAACTTATCCTCGTTGCCAGAATCTGTGATTCCGTTATTATTCAGTACGAAGACGGAATACTGGAACTTGTTTTAAGAAAAAGTCTATAATTTAAAATAGTATAAACTTACTGAAAATCACATATTTTAAAATATACAATTAAAATATATGTTTTTCAGTTTATTTTAATATTAATCTGATAATATATCCGTATATTAGAAAATATGTTATCTTTTTAATAATATGAACTTAATGGAGGAATTAATATGAAAAAAATTTTTATTGCATTTTTTCTCTTTTTATCAGCATTTTCCCTTTCAGAAAATGTCATAAGGAAAATAAGTGTTACAGGCATTTCGGAAAGAGATGTCATGCCGGACACTGCAAAAATTTCCTTTCAGATAGACGTGAAAAATGAAAATCTCAACACTGCCGCTAAAGAACTTCGACAGAAAATCGACAAATTTAAAGCAGGACTTAAATCAAAAAAAATAAACTCGGCAGATTTTGAGACGGTTTCCTTTTATAACAGAAAACAGAAAGATTACGGCAACAATGATAATGATTACTATTATGTTGAAGACGTACAGAAAGACTTTAAAGGAAAAAAAACTACTTCAGCAACCGATACTAAAAAGAAAAAACCTGCGTCGTATACCGTACAGATGACAGTCATAATCAGAAATACCGATTTCGGTAAAATTTCCGACCTGATAGAATTTTCAGACAAAAACAGAGTAAATAAAATAAAAAAAGTTGACAATGAGCCTGATGCTTATTATTTTACTTTGAGTGAAACAGAGACGACTTCAGAAAAAGCACTAAACAAAATATCCGACAAGTTCCGTTCCGTAAAGGCGAAACTGCTTTCATCGGGAATTTCTGAAAACAATATCATATTCAATAATTATAAAGTCACTGAAAACACAGAAGGAAAGATAAAAAATGAAAAAGACGTATTCATAGTAACGGAAATTTTTACCGTAACTACTAAAAATCTGAAAAATCTGAATGATATTATATCCCTTGCCGATGAAAACTCAATTAATATAAACGGGACAATTTCCTTTGATATTTCAAATAAAGAGCAGCTTGCCGCAGAAATGTACAACGAAGCTTTCAATCAGGCAAAATCCAAAGCGTTAAGCATTCTCAAATCAAGCGGCATGAGTCTTTCTTCACCTCTTGTAGTAAGTGAAGACAGAGGATTTCAGCAAAAAATGTTGAACCGTATAGATGAGGAGTGGGTAGTACCTGCACCTGCAGCTGAATTTTCGGCAAAGGAAAGAGCAGTTGCGGTTTCAAACTCCGCCAGAGTCAGCAGTTACTCTTCTCCTAAAGTGGACTATACTCCAAAACCGATTAAACTTTTTCAGAATATATCGGTTATGTACGAAATAAAATAATTTCATGAAAGAGGTTGAAAATAATGAAAAAAATTATAACTTTACTGTTTCTCCTATGTTCGCTCTTTTCCTTTTCAGATACTGCTTCGGGAAAAAGAATACAGGTCAGAGGAACATCTGTAAAGGAACTTGCACCTTCTTCAGCTAAAATATACTTCAATATTGTTACAGAAGGTGAAACCCTTGAAAAGGCGGCTAAGGAAAATGCCGATATATTGGCTAAATATAAAACTTTATTAAAAAAAACAAACACAAAATATGAAAAAATAGAATCTACAGATTACTCCACCTATAAAAATTACGGTTGGGAAACAGTTACTGTAAATAAGGGAAAAAAAGCATTCCAAACTATACTGACAGTGGAAGTGTCACCTTTCAGCACCGATTTACTGAAAAATTTCATGGATATTCTTATTCAGAAAGGCATTTTCACTATAGACAGAACATCTAACGGTAATTATAACTTCAATATAATTACTGAAGATGCCGACAGTAAATCTTCCTATCGTAAGGCTCTGGATGATTTCAATGACATACAGAAAAAACTCGTTTCAAAAGGTTTCAGTTCATCCGCCGTTAAAATAGGAGGTTATGAAAACAGAGAAATAAGTCTTGAAGAACCGAAAACCATAAAAAAGGAAAAACACATAGTTTCTCATTCCATAGAAGTAAATACAAGAGATATGAAAAATCTGGGTAATATAATAAATCTGGCTCATTCTCTTGAAATAAATTCTACAGGTACTATAGAATATGATATTGACAATAAGCAGCAGCTTGAAGACCAGTTATATGAAACCGCTTATAAAGAAGCGTTGAAAAAAGCCCGTAATATACTGGATAAAACAGAGCTGAATTTAAGAAAACCCGTGACAATAACGGATAACTCCAACGGAGTTATAAGACCTTACTATTCCTATTACAATAGAAATTATATGAACGGATACAATCCTGAAATATTAAAGGAAAATGACTCCAAGCTTATAGAAAAGGCTCAACAGAACTCCATAATAATAAATCCTCAGAAATATACTTTTTCAAAATCGGTATATATAGAATTTGAAATGAACTAAACATAAAAAATTATGACCGTTTCAGTAAAAAATTTGACGTTTTTTCTTTAGAAACGGTTCTTTTTATTTTGAATAATTATTATTTTTATGTTAATATTTAAGAAAATCTACAGTTTCGGAAAGGACCTGAATATGAAAAATCTAATATTAATGACAGACTCTTACAAAATGACGCATCCTAAGCAATATCCCGAAAACATGACATATATGCACGACTATATAGAAAGTCGGGGAGGACTTTACGGATATACTAAATTTTTCGGATTACAGTATTATTTAAAAGAATACCTGACCAAAACAGTAACGAAAGAAATGATTGAAGAAGCTGAAGAAATATGTACTCTGCACGGATTGCCCTTTTTTCGGGAAGGCTGGGAGTACATTGTAAAAAATCTGAAAGGAAAACTTCCCCTCAGAATAAGAGCTGTTCCTGAAGGTGCAGTAGTAAAAAATCATAATGTACTGGTAACAATAGAATCTACGGATCCTAATGTAGCATGGATTGTCGGCTGGGTTGAAACACTTCTCTTAAAAATATGGTACCCTGTCACTGTAGCTACATTTTCATATAAAGCAAAACAGATTATAGAATACTTTTTAAATGAAACAGGAGATAATGTGAAGGAAGAACTTCCTTTTAAACTCCACGACTTCGGTTACAGAGGGGTCTCCAGTGAGGAAAGTGCAGGAATAGGAGGACTTGCCCACCTGACCAATTTTCAGGGAACGGACACTCTCCAGTCTCTTATGTTTGCCAGAAAATATTATCACAGTAAAATAGGAGGTTTCAGTATTCCCGCATCAGAGCACAGCACAATGACTTCATGGACCAGAAAACATGAAAAAGATGCTTATGAAAATATGCTTGATTCTTTTCCTGACGGAACGGTTGCAATAGTTCTGGACAGCTATAATTATTTTAATGCAGTTGAAAATATAATCGGAAAACAGCTTCATGACAAAATACAGAATCGTAACGGCATTCTCGTCATAAGACCTGACAGCGGAGATGCAATCACAAATATACTGTTCGCCCTTGAAAGCCTTGAAAACAATTTCGGATATACTGTAAACTCCAAAGGTTATAAAGTCATTAATAAAGTGAGAGTTATACAGGGAGACGGAATTAATGAAAATACTATATGGGATATTTATAAATCTCTTAAAGATAACGGATATTCGGCAGAAAATGTAGCTCTGGGCTGTGGCGGTTCACTTCTTCAGGGAAATTCCGAGTCGGATATAAATAGAGATACTCATAAATTTGCCATGAAATGCAGCTGTATAAAAATAGGCGATAAAATAACCGATGTGTATAAAAATCCTATTACGGATAGAGGAAAAGTAAGTAAAAAAGGGCGTCTTGATCTTATAAAAACAGAAGACGGAGATTATGCAACAGTCAATATTTCCCACTTAAAAGAAAATGAATATCATAAAGATTCGGTTTTGGAACTTGTTTATGAAAACGGTATTTTGAGAAAGGACTACACTCTTGACGAAGTAAGAAATAACGAACATCTGCTTTTTTCTCCTGATAATATACTCAATATTTTTTAAAAAATGTTGAGCTAAAGAATAATTCAACACAAATTTTACATATTATAAAGTATAATCAAATTATATTGTAATAGAAAATATAAATTAAAATAAAACAAAAATCCGACATTCAAATTATTTCAATGAAAAAAATACGAGAATGAACGTTTAGAAAAATCACTGTCTGAACGAAGCGAGTTTGTGATTTTTCAGTGAATGGAGTGTTTTTGAGTTAGAAATAATTTGAGTCGAAAGTTTTTTGGTTCAACCTTTTTTACAAAAAAGATTGATAAAAAAATCGGTATTAAAAATGAGGGAATAACAAACCCTCAATTCTTTTTTTATATTTTTCTATTTGGGACTCCATGATTTCCCTAAAGAAAGATGCAGTTCTCTCACCTTTTCACTTTTTCCCGCTATCTGTACCATGTAAACTTTTCCCTTATAATCTATAAAAGACAGTACTGTCATTTCTCCATTACCTAATCCGACCATTAATGTCTTTGACGGATAATTTCCAAAAGTTGAAGGAAATACTACTATCGCCTTATTGTCTATACCTCTGCTTAAAAAAGTATCATGTGCTATTTGTAAAGCATTTTCCGCATCTCCTGTCGTACCGTCAAGTACAATTGTTTCGGAATCGTTAGTCAGTGCCATCGAAGCCGGAGTAGGTTTGTATTCAGACATTTTAAATCCTTGAGGTTGAATTATATATCCTACGACGGAACTTCCGAACTTTTTCTCTGCTCCAAATCCTATTACTCCCAACATAAGTACAAAAATTACTAATAAATTAAGTTTTAATTTCATCAATCTCTCCTTATTTGAATTTTCTTATTATACTGTATCATATTTATTGTCAAAAATTCAAGAATTATTAATTTTTCTATAAATACAGTACATTTTCCGTTTCCATTTTTCAATAAAATTACTGTACATCAATAATTCAGACATATATTATAATTTTTATCTTTTATTACAGATATATTATAAATAAATTTATTGACAAAAAATATAAATTTATATATAATGTGACAGAGAAAATATTTGTAATCATTTTAAATTAAAAATAATAACATATAGGAGGAAGTAAAATGGCATTAATCGGAAAAAAATTGGAAAATTTTACGGTACAGGCATATCAAAATGATGAATTTAAAGAAATATCTTTTGAAAAGGACATTTTAGGAAAGTGGAACGTTTTCATGTTCTATCCTGCTGATTTTACATTTGTTTGACCAACAGAACTTGAAGATTTGGAAAATCATCACGAAGACTTAAAAAAAGCAGGATTTAATGTTTATTCAGTAAGTACTGATACTCATTTTTCACATAAGGCATGGCATGATAATTCAGAAGCCATCGGAAAAGTAACATACACTATGATCGGAGATCCTTCTACTATTCTTTCAAGAATGTTTGAAGTATTAAATGAAAAAACGGGATTGGCTTTAAGAGGAACTTTTATTGTAAATCCTGAAGGGGAAATCGTTGCTTATGAAATAAATTCAGACGGAATAGGAAGAGATGCTTCGGAACTTTTAAGAAGAGCAAAGGCGGCAAAATTTGTAGCTGAAAACGACGGTCTTGTCTGCCCTGCAAAATGGAAAGAAGGAGAAGCAACATTAAAACCGGGATTGGATTTAGTAGGAAAATTATAATTTCAAATTAATATAAAAATTATTTATGAAAGGAGAAGAGATGGCACTGCTTGATGCAAATATCGTTGAACAGTTAAAAACTTACTTTGATAAAATTAGTGAACCTATTGAAATTGTTTCTTTTTTGGGAAACTGCCGCAAATCAGAAGAACTTGACAGTTTTCTTCTTGAAGTTGATGCTATATCGGATAAACTGAATTATACAAAAAAACTTGCAGGTGAGGACAAAGCTTTAGAAGAAAAGGCAGGAATAACAAGACCGGTATCTTTTACATTATTGAAAAACGGAGAAAGAACAGGAATCAATTTTTACGGAATTCCCGGAGGACACGAATTTAACAGCTTTATTCTTGCAATTTTAGGTCTTGCAGGACTCGGTAAAAAACTTGAAGGAGATCAACTGACTAAAATTCAGTCTATTACAAAACCTTTAAATATCGAAACATTTATTTCATTGTCATGTACGAAATGTCCTGAAGTGGTACAGGCTTTGAATATTATTTCCTTAGGTAATCCGAATATAACAGCCTCACTGGTTGACGGAGGAATTTATCCTGATGAAGTAGCAGAAAAAAATATTCAAGGTGTTCCTGTAGTATACATAAACGGAAAACAGGCGGCTATAGGGGAACAGTCCATTGAACAGCTTATAACTTTAGTTGTCAATGCTTAAAATTAAAAAATGAAAATGAATTTTACAAAAGGTGTTTTCAGTAAGAAAATTTTATTTCTTATTAAAACACCTTTTCAGTTTGTCAAAATATTTTATATTTTTTTAAAAGTCTTTCAAAAATTTTCAATAAATTTACAACTTTCTTAAATTCATACATTTTTATCTATCATATAAGATTTTTATAAAACAAATT
>JAUNKI010000009.1 GCA_030532815.1 Leptotrichiaceae bacterium | reverse complement strand
ATAATTTAAGCGGAAAGTTCTTGGTCAAAGTTTTATTCCAAAAAGTTTGAATAATAATCTTACGGAAGAATAAAGTGGATTTTTCCCAAGTTTTATGATATAATAAAATAACTTACAATTATGGGAATGTTTTGGTTTCGACAGGATAGAAAGCTTATTATCGGCAAGTAAGCGGGAGCTTTAAAATCCAACTTAAATATAATCGGAAACGATAATTACGCATTAGCTGCCTAAGCTGCAGCTCGTCACTGTAAGAAATCGCCATTTTTCTTTCAGATGACGTCACTTTGAATGGCTTACTTGAATGTATGATTATGTCATTTAAGGACACTTTATAATCTCGCTGCAGGACTTTTGTCTGTTTAATATCCTGCTGTTAAAAAGATAAATAGACTAAACTTGTAGATGATAGTGAGAACTTTGTATTTTGGACACGGGTTCGATTCCCGTCATTTCCACCAAAACAAAATTAAATAAAAAATATAAATAAAAAGGCCGTTTTAAATCAAGTTAGAATTTAAAACGGTCTTTTTTCAGATTTGACAGTTTATCAGTAAAAATTTACATATTAGAAATACAGGTTTATTTCGAAAACGGAAGAATACTGTTATGAATGCCTGTCGCTGTACTTTATATTACTGTAAGATTTAAATGCTGAAAATAAAAATTGAAATAATGAAAAATGTATGTATAAAGATGTACAGGGATTTCAATTAAAAACAGATTTTTATAGTTTAATGCTTTTGATTTTAAAAAAGATTAATTTCGGTTAGGGTGTGTTTGAAAACTCAAAATCTACAATATTTTCAATCTCCTTTTTATTTTTTAAATTAACAGAATTATAATAAAACCGATATTCCGTTATTTACCGATTTTAAAATTTCCGTTAAAATCCCTTATTTTGACAGTTTTCAGACACATCCTAAGAAACAAAAAAATATTAGGAAAACAGTTAAAAATAATTTTATGGAAAAATTATTCTGAAATTGATATAATAATTTAAAATGAGAATAACAAATATTGTAAAATATATTATTTAAAAAGGGAGTGAAGATGAATAATGGCGGAAATACCCGAATCCAATCGGGATCAGTACAAAAATAAAATTGCACAGATATTTGCCTTTGCAGCTGTGTTTTTATGGTCCATATCAATTATATTCACTAAAGTGGGTATGAATTATTATGATTCTACGACATTGGCAGTTTTAAGATATGTTTTTACTTTTATTATGCTGGTAGTATTTATCGTTGTAAAGAAAGTGAAACTGCCTGATTTAAAGGATATTCCGATGTTTTTATTTGCAGGGCTTGCAGGTTTTGCTCTACATATGATAACTTTTAATAAAGGAGTAAGTATGTTAAGTTCAGCTACTTCAAGTATATTACTTGCGTGTGCCCCTATTTTTACTTCAGTACTATCCGTACTGTTTTTAAAGGAAAAAATAAATTTTTACTGTTGGATTTCCATTTTTGTTTCATTTTCGGGAATACTCATACTTACTTTATGGGAAGGGATACTTTCCTTTAATATGGGAATTTTCTGGATGCTTCTGGCGGCATTTCTTCTTGCTCTATATAACATACTTCAAAGAAAATTTTCAGATAAATATTCAGGAGCCGAATCTACAATATATAGTATTTTATCAGGAGCGATTTTACTTATACTTTATTCTCCCGGTTCATTACTTGAAATTCCCAAAATGGGCGTAAATGAATTTGTCATAGTATTTTCCCTTGCGTTTTTAGTAAGTGTCGTAGGTTATATGTGTTGGGGAAAAGCTCTGGTCATGGGAAATAGTATAGGAGAAATAGCCAATTTCCTATTTTTGGGACCTTTCATATCGACAGTTACAGGGATCATTTTTTTAAATGAAAAACTTATGTTATCTACAATTATCGGCGGAGCAGTCATTTTAGCAGGAATAGTTTCCTTTAATAAATTCAAGAATGAGTAAGTCTTTAAGCCTTATGAATTATTTTAATTTTAAAGTATGGAAAAAATAAGAAAAAATTGTTATAATTGTAAATAACAAAATTTTAGAACAGGAAAGTTGGAATTAAAAATGAAAAAAAATATTTTAAAAGTAGTTATAATAAGTTTAATATCTCTGATTATATTAAGCTGTGGAAAAAGTAACAGGAATGATACTGTAAAAATAGTATTTTTACCTAATGAATCCAATGAATCACTTAAAAATTCCCGTGAAGAATTTGCAAAAGTTATAGAAAAAGCTACAGGGAAAAAAGTTGAAATAGTGACGACTACTGATTACAATATTGCAATAGAAAGTATAATTTCAGGAAAATCTCAGATAGCTTATATAGGAGCAGAAGCTTATCTTAATGCAAATGAGAGAAATAAAGATGTTCAGGCTATAGTAACAAATGCAGGAGAAAGCGGAACGTTAAAGGATGCCCTTTATTATAGTTTTATAGCTGTAAAAGCTGAAGATGCTCCTAAATATAAAAATGGAGATGAATATGACCTGAAAAAGATGAAAGGACAGACAATGGCTTTTGTTACAAACAGTTCGACGTCAGGATTTGTAATACCTGCAAAATCCCTTATAAAAGAATTCGGACTGAAAGATACTGATGAAATACTGGAAGAAGGAAAAGTGTTTTCAAAGGTTATTTTCGGAGGTTCTCATCCCGGAACACAGGTGGCTTTATTTAAAGGTGATGCTGATGTAGCGACATTTGCCATTCCCAAAGCATTTACAATATATGAACTGACATCGGGAGAAGAGAACAGAGCGGGAGCCACTTATAAAGTTAAACAGGGTGCGGTGTCTCCTTTCGGTGATCACGCAGGAAAAAGTTTTACGGTTATAAAATCAATAGCGGTACCGAACGGACCTGTTGTTTTCAATATAAAAACTTTATCCAAAGAAGATCAGGAAAAAATAAAAAAAGAACTTTTAACTAAAGAAGTAACTGACAATCCTCATATATTCAGTCCGAAAACAAGCAAAGTGAGAGGACTTTTCCTCAAGGAAAATAAAGATAAGGGATTTGTGGAAGTAAATACCGAATGGTATAAACAGATTAACGATATAAAATAAATAAAAGCAGCTTGTATATGCGGATAGAGGTCGGGGTAACCGATCTCTTAATTTATTTCAGAAAGAAATTTATTTTTAAGTTAAAACAGTGAAAGGAAATGTATGTTGTTAAAAGTAAAAAATGTTTCAAAAGAATATTCCAATGGAATAAAGGCATTATCGGACGTTTCTTTTGAAGTCAGTAAAGGAGAGTTTCTTTCAGTGGTAGGGCCTTCAGGCTCAGGAAAATCCACTTTGTTGCGAACGATAAACAGACTTATAAATACAACTGAAGGAGAAATTTTATTTCAGGGAGAAAGCGTTGAAAAACTTGGAAGAAAAGAAATGAATCGTGTAAGAAGACAAATAGGTATGATATTTCAGAGTTATAATTTAGTTGAAAGGCTTACAGTCATAGAAAATGTACTGCACGGAAGATTAGGATACAAATCATTATTAACCGGGATTTTAGGGATTTTCACTGAAAAGGAGAAAATTCAGGCATTTGAAATATTGGATAAAGTGGATATGGGAAAATATGCTTACCAAAAATGCAGTGAATTGAGCGGAGGGCAGAAACAGAGGGTAGGAATAGCAAGGGCGTTAATGCAGGAACCTGCACTTCTTCTCTGTGATGAACCTATTGCCTCCCTTGATCCTAAAACGTCAGCAAGAGTTATGGATTATTTAAGAAATATTACTGATGAAATGGGCATAACCTGTATAGTGAATTTACATCAGACGGATATTGCAATAAAATATTCCGACAGGATAATAGGTCTGAATCAGGGAAAAAAAGTATTTGACGGAAAAACGGAAATGTTTACAAAAGATGTAATGGAGCACATATACTCAAATAAATATGAGGAGATGCAGCAATGAAAAGAATTGAATCAGAAAGCAGTATTTTTAGGAAAAGAATGCGATCAAGGCTCATATTTATATTAATAATCATAATTTTATACAAAATATCATCAGTTGTTACGGGATTTGAAGGAGGAGAGTTTTTTTTATCCGTGCCTGAAGGGATATTTTGGCTTCTGAAAAATTTTATTCCGACACAGAACTCGATGAAGTATCTGCCCATAATATTAAAAACGGCATTTCAGACAATTCTCCTTGCAGTATCTGCAACATCGGTTTCGGCATTTTTTGCTTTAATCGTTGCAATAACAGGTTCTGAAACAACGGGGATTAATAAAGTTACAAAAATTCTGACAAAGGTAACTGCCTCTTTTTTCAGAAATATGCCTGTAGTAGCATGGTCCCTCATATTGCTTTTTTCTTTTAAGCAAAGTGAGTTTACAGGTTTTCTTGCATTATTTTTTGTAACATTCGGGTATCTGACACGTACATTTACTGAAACAATAGATGAAACTGCAGAACATATTGTTGAAGGGTTAAAGTCCACAGGAGCTTCCTATTTCCATATAGTATTTCAGGGAGTCATCCCTACTGTTGCTCCTCAGCTCGTGTCATGGCTGCTGTACTATATAGAAAGCGGAATAAGGGAAGCTACTCTTATCGGTATTTTAACAGGAACGGGAATAGGATTTATATTCAATCTGTATTATAAAAGTATCAGGTACGATGCCTCAGGACTTGTAATTCTTACAGTTGTAATAATTGTAATCGGAATAGAACTGTTATCCAATAAAATAAGAAAAGAAATGATGTAATATGGAGAATGAAATGACAGATTTAAAATATGCAAAAAGAACACGGAAAAACAAAATAAAAATAAGAAAACTGACAAAGTCGGGATTATATTTACGGGGAACACTGGGAGTATGTGTTATGATTGTAATATATAAACTGGCAACAATAAATACAGGCAAAATTCATATGCCAATAGCGGTCGGTGATTTTTTCAGAAATGTTCAGTTAATGTTTTTTCAGCCTCGACTTTCTGAAAGATATGAAATTGTTGAAATATTTCAAAGTCTCGGGATAACAGTTTCTCTTGCATTACTGACCACGCTTATAAGTGCTTTTATCGGATTATTTCTTTCTTTTTTCGCAGCAAAAAATTTATCAGGAGAAAGAATTTCAAAAACGGTAAAAATTTTTATTTCATTTGTGAGATCCATTCCGACTATACTGTGGGTTACGGTATTTTCCGCAGTAATAGGAGTAGGAGCTGAAGCAGCTGTCATAGGAATATGCTTTCACAGTACCGCTTATTTAATAAAAGCTTATTCGGAAAGTATGGAAGAAATAAATGTCGGAATAATAGAAGCACTTGAAGCTACAGGAGCATCGCGTTGGAAAATTATTTTTCAGGGGATTCTCCCTTCAACGGCAGCTTCGATTTTATCATGGACATTTGTGCGGTTTGAAATGAATTTTACAAATGCGGTGGTAGTCGGAGCCGCAGCAGGTGCAGGAGGAATAGGATACGAAATGTTCATGGCGGGAAATATGTATTTTGATTCGAGGGAAATAGGATTTTTTGTATATCTTGTACTCGGAACGGCACTGATTCTTGAAAGTATTTCAGTTTATCTGAAAAAGAAATATATAAGAAACTCAGTATATTAAAAAATCAGATTAAAAAAAATTGATGAAAAAGGAAAAATACATAATACAGGAATTTCCGAAATTTTAATTTTTACTGGTTTTTTTGAATGTTTTAGTATAAGAATGAGCACTGTAAAAAAATAAGAATAAAAAATGACAAAATTGAAAAAATAATGTATAATAATATGAATAGTCTGCAAAAATGACATAGACTTAAAAATGTTTGTAAAATAGTTATAAATGTTTGGATTAAAAAGGAAGGACTGTAAAATGAACAAGAAAGTAAGAGGAATAATTTTGTTTATTTTAGGAATATTTTTAATCTATCTTTTAATGAATAAAAACGGAATTCAGGCATCAGGCAGAAGACAGGAGAATTTTTTAGTTCTATTTTTAAATTTTTCAGGTCTGTTATTCGGAAAAATGTCTTGGTTCGTAAGTATATTAATAATTTGTTGGGGAATATTTGATTTTTTCACGGGAAACATAAAGCTTAAATTTCATAAATCCAAAATAGCGGCATTAATAATACTGTTTCTTGCAAATTCGGTACTTCTTATAAAAAAATCGGTAGTTTCACCGTTACCCGATTCTTTTACTGAAGCAGGGAGAATACTGCTGGAAATAGGTTTTAACCGTGAAAGCGGCGGATTTATAGGCGGACTCGCCTCCATGCCGTTATACAGATTTATGCACTTTCCTGCAGTGGAAACGATATTGAAGCTTATTATTGCAATGTGTGTACTTGTACTGTTAAAAGAAGTGATAATATTAATATATGAAATTTTAAAGGGATTTATTAAATATTATTCCAGCGATGAATATAAAAAGAAATTAAAAATATTAAAAGCGAAAAGACAGGCTGAAAAGCAGGAATATATCAATTCAAAGAAACATAGAAGAGAAGAATTAAGAGAAAGACTCATTGAATCGAGAAAAAAGAAATTGAGTTTTGAAATTTCCAAAAAACCTAAAGAAAAGCTTTTACAAAAACCTGAATTGTATTCTGAAGCCGAACTTATTGATAAGGAAAAAGAATGGCTCCAGTTACTTGAAAATCAGAAAAATAAAAATATAAATAAACAAAAAGAAAATGAAATTAGCAAAACTGAAATAAAAAAAGAAAAAAAAGAGGAAAAAAACGATATTATCAAAGAAAAAATCGAAAAAAATGATAATGATGACAATGACAACAAAATAAAATCGGAAGCCGAAAATAATTCCGATATTCAAAAATACAAAATTTCGGAAGAAAATGAACGACTTTCCACAGATACGGAAGAAACAGGAAAAAGTTCCGAAAATGAAGAAAAAAATATTCAGGATAAGGAACATATAAACGAGAAAGAAGGAATATCCGAAGATGAAATTCCGAACATTTCGGAAAATGCTGAAGAATATGAAGAACTTCTGAAAAAATCCATTGAAGAGATATTTAAATCAAAAGCTATGGATCCGAGCAAAAAAAAAGAAATTGAAAAAAGCATTGTTGAAAATGTGGCTCATCTTGAGTCGGTACTGAAAGAATTCGGGATTAATGCAAAAGTTGTAAATTACGAATACGGTCCGACAATTACAAGATATGAAGTTACCATACCTAAAGGAGTGAAAGTCAGCAAAGTTACGTCCCTTACTGATGATATTGCCATGAATCTGGCAGCTGAAAGTATAAGAATAGAAGCACCTATACCGGGAAAAAATACAATAGGAATAGAAACTCCGAATAAAATAAAAGAGCCTGTGCATTTTTCAAATATTATAAGAAATGAACATCTTGATAAAGGAGCGTTAAATGTAATTCTCGGGAAAAATATAGTCGGACAGGATAAAATAATAGATATTGCAAAAATGCCTCATCTGCTCATAGCAGGGCAGACAGGTTCAGGAAAAAGTGTAGCTGTAAATACGCTTATATCGACATTGATAACAAAAAAATCCGAAAAAGAAGTAAGATTTATAATGATAGACCCGAAAATGGTGGAACTTATGCCTTATAACGGAATACCTCATCTGCTCGTTCCTGTCATAATAGATCCTCAGCAGGCGGCAATAGCACTGAGATGGGCAGTGAACGAAATGGATAACAGATACAGGCAGCTTATGGAAAACGGTGTCAGAAACATTGTAGGTTACAACTCTCTCGGATATGTGGAAAAAATGTCTTATATAGTAGTAATAATAGACGAACTGGCAGATCTGATGATGGTTGCCGCAGGGAGCGTGGAGGAATCCATAGCGAGGATAGCTCAGAAAGCAAGAGCGGTAGGTATACATTTAGTTGTAGCTACCCAGAGACCGTCAACAGATGTTATTACAGGAATGATAAAAGCCAATTTGCCGAGCAGAATATCTTTTGCATTGAGGTCACAGATAGATTCGAGAACGATACTCGATACACCGGGAGCGGAAAAGCTTCTCGGACAGGGAGATATGCTTCTGCTGGAAAACGGTTCGTCAAAGCTTGAAAGAATACAGGGAGCATTTATTTCTGATGATGAGGTTATAAAACTGACGACAGCTCTGAAAATGAACAAAAAAGCAGTCTATCATGAAGAAATTTTAACGGAAACTGCGGAAAAGAATAAGGATACCGATCCTTTCTTTGAAAATGCCATAGATGTGATAAAACAGGAAGGAAGAGTTTCCATATCCCTTTTACAGAGAAAACTGAATGTAGGATTTAACAGGGCTTCGAGAATTTATGAGCAGCTGAAGGAAAACGGGATAATCAATGACGAGAATCAACTGCTGATTGACGACTTTGATTAATGGAAACTGTCAAGTTTCAAAAAATTAACTATATTATTAAAATTCGGAAAATGAATAAAAATAAAATAAAAAAATAAAGGAGATTATAGTTATGAAATTTTTTAATTTTTTTAAGTTCAGCACAAAGCCGACAAGGGATATTGCAATTGATCTCGGGACGGCAAATACAGTAGTTTATGTAAAAGATGAAGGAATATTAATAGATGAGCCCACTTATGTGGCTGTAAATGTTAAAACTGATGAAGTGGAGCATATAGGAGAAAAAGCAAAGGAAATAATGGGAAGAACTGCTAAACATACTCAAATTATAAGACCTTTGAAAAATGGGGTAATCTCAGATTATGAAGTTACTGAAAAAATGCTTGCAGAATTTTTAAGAAGGATAAAAAAAGATAAATTTCAAAGTGCAAGGGTAATAATCTGTGTTCCAAGCGGAGTTACCCAAGTGGAAAGAAGAGCTGTCGTGGAAGTTGTAAAAGAAGCCGGAGCAAAGGAAGTATATCTTATTGAAGAGCCTATTGCAGCGGCAATCGGTGCAGGAATAGATCTTTTCGAGCCTAAAGGTCACCTTATAGTGGATATAGGAGGAGGAACTACTGAAATAGCATTTATAGTTTCAGGGGGAGCAGCTACATCAAGATCGGTAAAAATAGCCGGAGATCATTTGAATGAAGATATAATGGAGTATGTAAAAGAAAAGCATAATCTGTTGATTGGAGAAAGAACAGCCGAAGAATTAAAAGTAAATACTATAAGTCTGAAAGATAAAAATACGGAATTTGAAATAAGAGGGAGAGAATTAGGAAAAGGACTTCCTAAAAGTATAAAAATCGTGGCTTCGGAAATAGACGGGGCTATTGATAAGAATATTGACCTGATTATTGATGAAGTGAAACTGACTATGGAAGGTATAGAGCCTGAAGTAGCTGCAGATATATATGAAACGGGAATATACCTTTCAGGAGGAGGAGCAGGGATAAGAATTCTGAAAGATAGAATAGAAGAAGAACTTAAACTTCAGGTAACGGTATGTGATGAATCCATTCATGCAGTTGTAAAAGGTATAGCAAAAGTACTGGATGATTTCAGTGCATATAAAAACATAATCATATCCCCTACTAATGAATATTAGAAAGTGAAAAAATCCGGAGAAATGACCGGTTAATCAGATATTAGGAGATATATGAATATTAACGAAAATTTGGAAGAAAGAGTGGAAACTCTTGTATTTCTATCCAAAGAGCAGCTGACAGTGGAGGAGTTGTCTAAATTTTACAGTGTGGAACTTGGGAAAATGGAAGAAATACTTTTAAATCTGAAAGAAAAAAGAAAAAAAAGCGGGATAAATGTAAAAATAGAAAACGGTGTAATTATGCTCGTGTCAAATCCCCTTTACGGAGAAGATGTAAAAAGGTTTTTCAATCCTGAAATGAAAATAAAGAAATTAACGCGGTCTACAATGGAAACTCTTGCAATTATAGCTTACAAAGGGCCTATAACAAAGACCGAAATAGAGCAGATAAGAGGAGTAAATGCAGAAAAAACAATGGCAAACTTAATGGAAAAAAATCTTATTTATATCTCAGGAAAGAAGAAAACAATAGGGACTCCCAATCTTTATGAAGTAACTGAAGATTTTTACAGTTATCTGAGTATTACCTGTAAGGATGAACTACCGGGATTTGAACAATACGGCAAAATAGAACTTCTTTATAAAGTTTTGGAAGAAAATGAAAATGAGGAAATTCCTGAATCCATAAAGGAAAAAATGGAAAAAATGAAAATAGAGGTAAATAATGAGATTGAATAAATATATAGCCGATGCCGGTGTATGCTCAAGAAGAAAAGCCGATGAAATGATAAAAGAGGGAAGAGTAACTGTAAATAAAAAAGAAGCAGTTGTAGGAATGGAAGTTCTTCCCGGAGATACAGTGAGAGTGGACGGTGAAAGAATAAAGCTAAACACGGTTTACGAGTATTATATGCTTAATAAACCTAAAAGAGTAATATGTTCCAATGATGACAGGTTCGGAAGAAGACTTGCAGTAGATTATATAAAGTCCAAAAAACGTCTGTTTACATACGGAAGACTTGATTATATGACAGAGGGGCTTATTATTATAAGTAATGACGGAGAAGTATACAATCACGTTATGCATCCGAGAAAAAAGCTGTATAAAAGCTATATTGCAAAATTGAGCAGAGAAGTGGAAGAAAAAGATATGGAAGCATGGAAACACGGAGTTGTAATTGACGGAAAAAGAACTGCCCCTGCCAAAGTGAAGAAATTGGATAAAAAGGAAATAAGAATAGCTATTTTTGAAGGACGGAACAGGCAGATAAGAAAAATGGTGGAAGTTCTGGGGTATACGGTGGAGTCTCTGAAAAGGGTGAAAGTGGGTGAGCTTTCACTTGGACATTTACAGCCCGGAGATTATAGGGAACTTACCGAAGATGAAATAAAATATCTGAAAAATTTATAACAGGGAGAAAAATGAATACGGGAAAAAAGAAAGTAATATTCTTGATAGATTTCGATATAACTATAAGTAAAAAGGACTCAACTGATATTTTACTTGAAACTCATAATCCGATATACAAGAAATTTTTACGGGAGAAATATAAAAATAATGAAATAACAATGAGAGAGTTTGTCAAGTCGGGGCTGGAATCTCTAAACATAACAAAAGACGAATATATAAAAACTTTAAATGATAAAGTTGAAATAGATGAAACTTTTAAAAGTTTTATAAAAAGTGGAATAAAATTCAGAATAGTAAGTGCAGGAACAAAATTGAATATACAGGGGAGCCTTGTAAAATACGGGATTAATTTAACCGATGATGAAATAATTTCAAATAATATAAGTTTTGAGAAAAATCGGATAACAGTCACAAATCCTTTTTTGGACAAGGAAATGTACTACGGAGTAGATAAAAAAGAAGCAGTGGAGAGTTTTCAGAAACAGGGGTATAAAGTTATTTTTCTGGGAGACGGACCTTCAGATTATAGGGCACTGGAAGTGGCCGATTTTTCATTTATTAGAAAAAACACGAGAGCTGTTAAATTTTGTAAGGAAAATAATGTAAATTTTAAAGAATTTGATAATTTTAATGAAATCATCTCATATTATAATGAAAACGAGGTAGATAAAAATGCTTAGCAGAGAAGATGTTTTGAAAATTGCAAAACTTTCAAAACTGGAATTTGAAGAAAATGAAATAGAAAAATTCAGGACAGATTTGAATAAAATACTGGAGCATATGGAAGAGCTTAATAATGTGGATACTTCAAATGTAGAACCGTTGTTTAATGTTCTTGATTTGAAAGACAGACTTAGAGAAGATAAGGTAAAGGAAAGCCGTATAAAAAAAGAGTTACTTGAAAATGCACCTGAAAAAGACGGAGACTTTATAATTGTTCCGAAAATAGTAGGAAATGAAAATACGGATAATTAAATTTTAGAGTATATTCAAAACTATTTTTTAAGAAAGGTAAAAAAATGGAATTATATAAAAAAATGGCAAGTGAAATAGCCGAAATGATTAAAAATAAAGAAATTACATCAAAAGAAGCAACAAGATATTTTTTAGACAGAATAAATTTACTGGAAAGTAAAATAGGAGCATTTTCGAGTATTTTAGAAGAAAAGTCAATAAAAAATGCTGAAATATATGATAATGACAACAGCGAAGAAAAAAGAAAAAATTATAATAATACTTTATTATTCGGAGTACCTGTAGCGTTAAAGGATAATATTCTTTCAAAGGGAGATTTAACAACTGCATCGTCTAATATACTGAAAAATTATAAAGGTATATACGATGCTACTGTTGTGGAAAGACTAAAAAATGCAGGAGTTCCTTTAATAGGAAAAGCCAATATGGATGAATTTGCAATGGGCTCGTCTAATGAAAATTCTGCAATAAAACCTGTATCAAACCCGTGGGATCTGTCAAGGGTTCCGGGAGGAAGCAGCGGAGGTTCGGCTGCTGCCGTAGCTGCAGGACAGGTACCTATAGCTTTGGGAACCGATACTGGAGGAAGTATAAGACAGCCTGCTTCTCTTACAGGAACAGTAGGTATAAAACCCACATACGGAAGGGTGTCAAGATACGGACTTATGGCATTCGGTTCATCTCTTGACCAGATAGGTGCATTGGCAAAGTCAACTGAAGATTTGGCAAGAATTATGCAGATAATAGCAGGATATGATGAAAAAGACCCGACTACTGCTGACATAGAAGTACCTGACTATTTGGAAAATATAAATAAGGATATAAAAGGACTGAAAATAGGTCTTCCGAAAGAATATTTTGCAGATGAACTGGATGAAAATATAAAAGAAGTAATTAATAAAGCGGTTAGCCAACTGCAAGAAGCAGGTTCAGAAGTAAGGCAAGTGTCTTTGCCGTATACTAAATATGCTATTTCCACATATTATATTATTTCATCTGCCGAAGCCGCATCAAATTTGTCAAGATATGACGGAGTAAGATACGGAGTAAGGGAAAGCAATAATAATATAGAGGATATGTATGTGAAATCAAGAAGTGAAGGTTTCGGTCCTGAAGTGAAAAGACGGATAATGATAGGGAACTACGTTTTAAGTTCAGGGTTTTACGACGCATATTACAAAAAAGCTTCGCAGGTAAGACGGCTTATAAAAAATGATTTTGAAAGAGTACTAAAAGAAGTGGATATTATTCTTATCCCTACATCGCCTACGACAGCTTTTAAAAAAGGTGAAAAAAATGATGACCCGATGCAGATGTATCTGGCTGATATTTACACGGTTTCGGTAAATATGGCAGGATTGCCTGCTATATCAGTGCCTGCAGGATTTGTCAATGGTCTTCCTGTAGGAATACAGATGATAGGAAACTATTTTAAAGAAGATTTACTGTTTAATGTATCAAATATATATGAGAAAAAAAGAGGGCAGATAGAGTATCCTGAACTATAATTATAATTTAAGGGGAAATATGATAGAAATAAGAAAAACAGATAATATAAAAACTATTTCTGAAATTCATAAGGAAATTTTCAATGAAACTTTTCCTGTTAGCTCCTATAAAGAAAAACAGAAATATGGAAATTTGTGTAGTTATCTTATATATGATAAAGAAAATGTGGGATATTGTCTTATTGAAAAAAATAATGAAACTTTAGATTATTATATATGGTTGGGTGGAATTTTAAAAAAATATAGAAAAAAAGGTTATTGGAAAAATTTTATTAATTATCTGATTATTGAAGCTAAAAAGGAAAAATATAAAAAAATAAAAATAGCTACTTATAATCATTGGAAAGACATGCTCGGATTTCTAATAAAGAATAATTTTAGGATAATAGGAGTTTCTGAAGGAAAGTATGGAGATAAAATAAAAATTCATTTAGAATATGAAATCGGACAGTAATCAGATAAGAGTATTTAATAAGGAGGAACAGCAATAATGAGCATAGAATATGAAACGGTCATAGGGCTGGAAGTTCACTGTCAGTTAAAAACGGAAACTAAAGTGTGGTGTTCATGTAATGCCGATTATGATAACGAAGCTTCCAATACTGCTACATGTCCTATATGTACAGGTCAGCCGGGAGCATTGCCGAAACTGAACGGAAAAGTGCTGGATTATGCATTGAAAGCCGCATTGGCTCTGGACTGTGAAATTAATAGTGAAAGTCAGTTTGACAGAAAAAATTATTTTTATCCCGATTCACCGAAAAATTATCAGATAACTCAATATTTTAAACCTTATGCTGAAAATGGGAAACTTTACATAACTACAAACAGCGGAAAAAGTTCGGTTGTGGGAATAGAAAGAATACAGATAGAAGAAGATACTGCCAAAAGTATACATACAGGGTCTGAAAGTCTGCTCAACTATAATAGGGCGTCAGTACCTTTAATAGAAATAATTTCAAAGCCTGAAATTAAAAATTCCGAAGAGGCATATGCGTATCTGAACACTTTAAAAGACAGACTGAAATATACAAAAGTAAGTGATGTGAGTATGGAGCTTGGGTCCTTGAGATGCGATGCCAATGTGTCCGTTAGAAAAAAAGGAGATACGGCTTTGGGAACGAGAACAGAAACTAAAAACCTCAATTCATTCAAGGCAGTAGTAAGAGCTATTGAGTATGAAACAGACAGACAGATTGAGATAATCGAAAATGGAGGCAGAGTAGTACAGGAAACGAGACTATGGGACGAGGAAAACGGAGTGACAAGACCTATGAGAAGTAAAGAAGAAGCAATGGATTACAGATATTTTCCCGAACCTGATTTGCCGAAAGTAATTGTTTCATCTGAAAGATTAGAACGTATAAGGGAAGAAATGCCCGAATTTGCCGATGAAAAAGCAGGAAGATTTGTAAGAGAATATAAAATGAATGAAAAAGAGGCAGCTACTCTTTCAGCAGAACCTGAACTTGCAGATTATTATGAAAAAATGGTAAAAATATCGGGAGAACCGAGATTATCGGCAAACTGGATGCTTACCGAAGTTTTAAGAGTATTAAAGGAAAAAAATATAGGAATAGAGAAATTTTTAGTTTTTCCTGAAAATATGGCAAAGTTGATAACACTTATAAAATCAAATATAATAAGTTCAAAAATAGCAAAGGAAGTATTTGAAATGCTTCTTGCCGAAAACAGAGATCCTGAAATTATAGTAAAAGAAAAAGGATTAATTCAGATAACGGATAACAGTGAAATCGAAAAAATAGTAGAACAGGTTATTGCAGAGAACGGACAGTCTGTAGAAGACTATAAAGCGGGAAAAAGCAATGCATTGAAATATCTTGTAGGACAGGCTATGAAACTGTCAAGGGGAAAAGCCAACCCTCAGATGATAAATGAGCTGATTTTAAAAAAGTTGAGTTAGTTCAGAAAATATAGGAGTAATATTTAATTATGAAAGCGTGGAACAGTTTTAGATTCAGATTAATGATTTTAGTAATATTCATAATTTCCGGTTTTGTATGGATTATTGTAAATTTATTTTACATTCAGATTATAAAAGGAAATGAATGGCAGAAAACAGGTGAACTTCAGTACAAAAGTGAATTTACGGTAAAATCCAAAAGAGGAAGAATAATTACAGGCGACGGTGAAGTATTGGCATATGACGGAGAAACTTATGATATGGTAATGGATCCGACACTTGTAGATTTGGAAAATATAGACAGGTTAATGGAAGTTCTTAAAAAAAGAATATCTTCTTTTGATGCTTCCAAAGTCAAAAATGATATTCTGGAAAAAAGAAAGCAGAATAAAAAATATCTGAAACTTGACTATGTTCTCGGGTATAATGAAAAAAAGGATATTCTGGATATTCTTTCCAAAGATAAAAGTTTGAAGTCAGGTGTGTTTTTTGAAACGAATTATATAAGAAATTATATAAAAAATAGAGCATTTCAGGAAACAATAGGTTATTTAGATGTTGAAAATAAAGGAATTTACGGTATTGAAAAAACATATAACAGTCAGCTTACAGGAGTTGACGGAGTTATAGAAGGTTTCAGAATACCCCGTAAATTTACTACAATTTCCGCTTTGAAAGACACGAAGGAAGTAGTTCTGGCAAAAGACGGGAATAACGTATTTTTAACATTGGACAGTGTTTTACAGTACACTCTTGATGACGAGCTTAGAAAGACATATGAGCAGTACAGTGCGGTTTCCGCAATGGGGATATTAATGGAAGTGGAAACCGGGAAAATACTCGCAATGTCATCTTATCCTAAAGCAAAAAACAATGCTGAAGTGAAAAACAGACCTATAACCGATTTATTTGAGCCGGGATCCATATTTAAACCGATTACTGTTGCGGCAGGAATGCAGGCGGGAGTAATAAATCAGAACAGTGTTATAGAATCAAGCGGGCATATAAAGGTGGCTGACAGGGTTATAAAAGACCATGATTCTTCCACTACGGGAAGTTTAAATTTGGAGAATCTTGTGGCAAAGTCGGGAAATGTGGGAATGGTAAAAATAGCTCAAATGATGAAAAATAAAGATTTTTATTCATACCTTGAAAAAGTGGGATTAGGAAAAAAAACGGGAATAGATACATTTTCCGAAACTACGCAGAAGCTGCTACCTTTAAAGGAAATGACCGAAGTCAAGAAATCGAATATTTCTTTCGGACAGGGTATAGCAATGACTCAGATACAAATGCTTATGGCACTTAATACTGTAGTAAATCACGGAAAACTTGTGAAACCATATTTAGTGGATCATATAGAAGATGAAGAGGGAAATATTGTTTTACAGAATTCTCCGGTTGTCCTTGAAAATGTATTTAGTGAGGAAGTTTCCAAGCTGAACAGATACTATATGGAATCGGTTGTTACCAAAGGAACAGGAAGAGGAGCACAGATACAGGGTTACAGAATCGGAGGGAAAACAGGAACCGCACAGAAATCAGGTGCGAGAGGTTATGAAGCCGGAAAATATTTTAGTTCATTTTTTGCATTTTTTCCTGTGGAAAATCCGAAATATGCCATACTGATAACGATAAACGAACCTCAGGGAGCATATTACGGTGCAGCTGTTGCATTACCTTCAGTAAAACAGGTACTGGAAAAATTAATTAAATACAAAGGAATAAATCCTCAGGGAGTTATAGTAGAAAAAAAGCAGCAGTCTGCAGTAACTTTAACGGCAAAAAAAGATTTAAGAAAAATATCGGAAGAATTCGGGAAAAGTATAATGCCGGATTTAGCCGGTATAAGTCTGAGAGAACTGCTTTCAGTATATCCTCAGGCGGAATTTCCGAAATATAAAATTATCGGCAGCGGCAGAGTTAAAGAACAGTATCCTTTACCTGGTGTAAAACTGACCAAAGGGACTGAAATAAAAATAGTTTTAGAGTAAAATCGGTATAAAAAGTTTGCAATTTTAATAAAACGGGAAACAGAGGTTATTATGTATTATTATCAGATGTATATTGAAAATAATAAAAATATATATACATATAAATCCAAAGATAAATATGAAATCGGAGAATGGTGTATTGTCAATTTTGTAAATAGAAACAGAATGGGGCTTGTACTGGCTGAAATTAATAAAGAGGAACTGTCTGTAAGTGCGGAAAAAATAAAATTTATTTCGGACAGAGCATCTGTTCTTTCCATTCCTTCAACAATAATGGAACTTATAAAATGGACGAAAGACTACTATTTAAGTGATTACAATAATGTTATAAAAACCGTTTATCCCGGAGTATTAAAATTAAATTATTCAAAAAAGGCAATATATATAAAAAATTTGGAAAATGACGGAAAAAATAGCGGACTTCAACTTTTTGAACAGAAAGGAGAAGACAGAAAGTCCGATGATATTGAGAAATTTAATGAATACATGAAAAAGAAAAAGGAAGTCACATTTCAGACATTACAGAAAAATTTCTCCGAAGAAATTATAAGTAAGGCGATAAAAGAAAAAGCCGTTATAATTGAAAAGAAAATAATAACAAAATCCAAAGTTGAAAAAAAAGATGATTTGAAAAATCGGATTTTGGAAGACGATACAGTTTTAAACAGAGAACAGCAGGAAGCTGTAAATAAAATTAAAAATAAGGACGGAATGTTTTATCTGCTGAAAGGTGTTACAGGCTCGGGAAAAACCGAAATATATATGAACTTAATAAAAGAAGCTTTGGAAAAAGGATTCGGTAGTATATTTCTTGTGCCCGAAATCTCATTAACTGCTCAGATGGTCCAAAGGCTTGAAAGACAATTTTCCGATTCGGTGGCAGTTCTTCACAGTAAACTGTCAGATAGTGAAAAAAAGCGTGAATGGGCATACATAAGGAACGGAGAAAAGAAAATTGTAATCGGTGCAAGGTCTGCAATATTTGCTCCTGTGAAAAACCTGAAATATATAATAATTGATGAAGAACATGAAAATACTTATAAACAGGACAACAATCCGAGATATCATGTAAAGAATGTGGCTATAAAAAGGTCAATAATAGAAAAAAATGTGAAAGTAATTTTCGGTTCGGCAACACCGTCTTTTGAATCTTATTATCAGGCAAAATCAGGAGATTTGGAACTTATTGAACTGAAAGAAAGATTTAATAATGCAAAAATACCCGAATATGAAATAGCTGATCTGAACGAGACTCCCGATAATTTTTCCGGAGAACTCCTCAGACATATATCGGAAACTTTGGGGAAAAATGAGCAGGTTCTTCTGATTCTTAACAGAAAGGCATTTTCAAATTTGCTGAAATGCAGAGAGTGCGGAAATGTACCTACTTGTCCGAATTGCAGTATATCTCTCAGCTATTATAAATACGAAAACAAACTTAAGTGCAGTTACTGCGGATATGAAGAAAGATTTGAAAGGAAATGCACAGAGTGCGGAAGTGATAAATTTATACAGATAGGAAGCGGGACGGAAAAGATAGAAGAGGAATTGAAAGAAATATTTTCAGAAGCAAAAATAGTAAGAATAGATTCGGAAACAGTAAAAACAAAAAAAGATTATGAAAATATATACAATGATTTTAAAAACGGAAAATATGATATAATGCTCGGAACACAGATTATTGCCAAAGGATTTCATTTTCCCAATGTGACCCTTGTAGGAATAGTAAATTCAGATATAATACTGAATTTTCCCGATTTCAGAGCAGGAGAAAAAACGTTTCAACTTCTTGTCCAGTCTGCGGGCAGAGCAGGAAGAGAAAAAAAGAAGGAAAAGTCATAATACAGACATTTAACAGTGAAAATGAAGTCATAAAGAAAACTTTGGAAAATGATTATGAAGGTTATTTTGAAAAGGAAATGGAAATAAGAAAACTTCTCAACTACCCACCTTATGGGCGTCTTATTATTGCAATACTTTCATCTGATGATGAAAAGGAGCTGGAAGGAAAAGTAAAACTTTTTTATAATAAAATTTCAGATATGGCAAAAACAAAAATAAGATTTCAGAAGAATGAGTTTATTTCAGAACCTTTTAAAGCACCTATATATAAAATAAACGGACGATTCAGGTATCAGATATTTATAAAATTCAACAGAAACAACATAACTAAAATTAAAAATATAATAAAAGCAGTTTTAAACGACTACAAGGAAAAAAATATAAGAGTCAGTATAGATGTGGATCCTGTGTCAATGCTTTAATAATTAAAAAAATGACATAAATGTGGTAAAATATAAATAGTAGGAATTATATATCCGAAATTTCCAATATGGAAAATGAAAATAAATATTTAAAAAATCGTTATTTAAATGAAGAAAGTTCGTAATTTTTCGGAAAAAATTTTTAAAAGTAGAAAATAAGTCCGATTTGGAAAGTTTTTAATCCGACTTTTTACAAAAATAGAGAAAGGAAAAAAATGAAAATAGTTTTATATGAACATCCGACCCTCAGAATAAAGTCTGAAAATGTGGAAATAGTAGATGATGAGCTGAGAAGCATATTGGACGAAATGGTGGAAACAATGAGAAAAGCCAACGGCGTAGGTCTTGCAGCAAATCAGGTGGATATCCCGAAAAGATTTTTTGTACTTGAAGTGGAAAATGTCGTAAAAAAAATAATAAATCCTGAAATACTTGAAGAAAGTATTGAAGTTATAGAGTATGAGGAAGGCTGCCTGAGTATACCGGGAGTTTATAAAAAAGTGAACAGACCGTCGGAAATAAAAGTAAAATATTTAGATGAAAACGGTAAAGAAATAATTGAAAATTTAAATGAAATGTGGGCAAGGGCTTTTCAGCATGAGCTTGATCATCTTGACGGAGTACTGTTTATAGACAGAATTTCAGTACTGAATAAAAGGCTTATTTCAAAAAAACTGGAATTAATGAAAAAGGAATTTGCAAAAGGAAAAAAGTACAGGGAAGATTAATAAAAAAATATTAATGCGGAAATCCCGACAGATTTATGCTTTTGAGACAGGAGGAAAAGACAGTGAGGACAATATTTATGGGAACGCCTGAATTTGCAGTTCCGAGTTTGAAAACAGTCTATGAAAATACGGATTTGAAACTGATTTTTACCAAAGAAGACAAGCCTAATGCAAGGGGAAATAAAATAATATATTCTCCTGTAAAACAGTTCGCTCTGGAGAAAAATATAGAAGTAGTACAGCCTAAAAAGCTTAAAGATGCAGAAATTACGGAAAAAATAAAAGAGGCAAATCCTGATTTAATAGTAGTTGTAGCTTACGGGAAAATTATACCGAAAGAAATTATAGATATTCCCAAATACGGAATTATAAATGTTCACTCTTCTCTTTTACCTAAATACAGAGGAGCTTCGCCTATCCATTCGGCAATACTGAACGGAGATAAGGAAACAGGCGTAAGCATAATGTATATTGAAGAGGAACTCGATGCAGGAGATGTAATACTGAAAGAATATTGCAGTATACAGGAAAACGATACATTGGGAACATTACATGACAGACTTAAGGAACTGGGTGCCGAAGGACTCGGAAAAACTTTGAAACTGATTTCAGACGGAAATGTAAAAGCCGAAAAACAGGATGATTCCAAAGCTACTTTTGTAAAACCTATTTCAAAGGAACAGGCAAAAATTGACTGGACAGACACTAAGGAAAATATATATAATAAAATAAGAGGTCTGAATCCTTTTCCTGCTGCTTATACATTCAATGAGAAAAATGAAAATGTAAAAGTGTACAGGGGAGAAAAAATAGAAGGAAATTACAAAGGTGAATTCGGAGAGATTGTGGAAATAATTAATAAAAAAGGTCCCGTAGTAAAAGTTCAGAATGGAGGTATAATATTATTGGAATTAAAGTTTGAAGGAAAGAAAATTCAAACGGGAATTGATATTATAAATGGTCGGAAATTGACAATTGGGGATAAATTAATATAAAATCTTTATAAATAAAATTTTAGCTATCTGTAGGAGGAATAAATGAAGTTGAAAAAAAATGATATATCCGACAGAGTCGTTCAGAGACTTACGGAATACCTGTCAATTTTAAAAGAAGTTCGGAAATATGAAGACGGAATAAATTCCATAGAACTTTCAAAAATTATGGATACTACATCAGCACAAGTCAGAAAAGATTTATCAACATTCGGGGAATTCGGAGTCAGAGGGAAAGGCTACGATATTGAAAAATTAATTGAAATTATAGAAGATATTTTAGGAATAAACAAAGTAAATAATGTTATTATAGTAGGGCATGGAAAAATGGGTGAAATGATAACATCAAACAGCAAAGTTTTAGGAAAAGGATTTAAAATTGTAGGAGTATTTGACAAAGACAGGAAAAAAATAGGAACGGATATTCCCGATTTAAAAATGGAAGTAAGAGATGTGGATACTGTGGGAGAATTTATACAGAATTTTCCTGAAGACCTTGAAACGGTTATATTGGCAGTTGTAAAGGAGCAGGCTCAGGTTGCAGCGGAAAAGCTCATAAAAAACGGAGTAAAAGCCATACTCAACATGACAACATATAAATTGGAGCTTCCGAAAAATATAGTAGTTGTGGATATTGATATTTCAGCAAAATTACAGGAACTGAATTTTTGG
>JAUNKI010000191.1 GCA_030532815.1 Leptotrichiaceae bacterium | reverse complement strand
GCCCTCACGGAGAAAAAGTTAAGTTAGAAATAATTTGAGTTGGAAGTTTTTTGTCAGGGACTGTCTCATAAGGTATAAAAACATATCCAATCATAAATTTTATATATTTGTTATTATAAAATTTATGACTAAACATACTTTTATACTTTATGAAACGCCTAACGAAATATTTTTCGGTTACTTACATTAGGTGTTGCACTTGATTTGACAATTCAGCATTTTTTTATATGATTGCTCTCGCACATTTATATCTCTTCGAATCTTTAATTCAGGTCGGTCTATTATCATATTTTTCTTCTTTATAGTTTGAAAATCCAATCATCATTATCATTAGTATGCTAATAAAATCAATTCAGTCAATTCTTTACAGTTTATTATTTACATTTTATTTTTATATTATCAGCTTCTATATCAAAATCCATTCCTAATGATTGATCATTGAAAGTGGGAAACATCATTATTTTACCGTTTTTTATTTCAAGATATTCTGTATAATAACTCAATTCTCGGTCAGCCTCTACTTCAAATTTTCCTATGTATTCTCCGTTTGGAACCTGCCCTTGACATAATTTTATTTTATTTGATTTTACTGCATTTTTATTAACTTGATTGGCAACACCTATTCCACCTATTGTTAGTATCACTCCTGCAGCTATTCCTGCTATAAGTTCATAATTATTTTTTTTCATATCTTTTATTTCCTTGAAAATATTTTTTATTTCTTTATATATCACAATTTTTCTTAATTATTTTTTATGATTTTTTCTCTAAAAATTTGTTATCAATCTTTAATCTTCTTTTTTTAATCCAACTCTCTCCAATCATGCAAACTTAAGTTTTTATATCCTTTACCATAAAATATAACTACATACACTTTACCTTTTTTAAGAGCATTATAATTAGGCTCTGTATATTGTTTTTCCTGTGTAAAATTAAAATTCTTCCCTGACTGCAGACTTGTACAGTTCATATACTTTGTTTCATTTTTATATTTACCGACGGAAGTCACTTTACATCTTTCTACATATCTTTGATCACCTTGTGAAAAACTCAGTGCTCCCATTAACATAAAAACTCCTATTATTATATTTTTCATATCCACCATCTCCTAAATTTATTTTTTTATTTTTTATAATATTATCGCACTAACCTTAAAATTAACTGAAAATCTTAAATTTACATTTTAAATTAATATTTAAATAATAATTGTTTAATATTTATTGTAATATTCCACAATAATCAGTTTCTTCATTGCATACTTCTAATATTTTTTTCCGATTGTTTTTTATTTCTCATTTTTATATACCAAATATCTCATTTTTTCTTTATTTTATACTACCCTACGACAATAACATATCTTTCTCTTAGTTCAAGATCGGCATGTTTAAATTTTATTTTTTTTACTTATCTTAACTTGTATCATATCAAATATTAAACAAACTTAAAATTTTTATTTTTTTATTCTTAATTATCTAGAAAATCTTCTTTTTTAAAATTTACCTATTATTTCTTTTTCAGTTTCAGGTTTAAACTTTTCTACTTTTATATTTTGATTAATATACTTTTCAATTCCATCCTTAGCTTTTTCATTATTATAACAAAAAAGTTAAAATCCATTAGTTTTATTGAATTTATATTTTGTTTTTAGAATAAAAATATTTTTTTTTTAATATTTTTTACTTTTTTAGAACCTTATTCCATACTAAAAATTAAATAAAGTAACTGATTGATAGCTTATTACAATAAAATCTACTTCGTAGTCATAATCTAAAGTTAAATTTCTTCATTTTTTTAAGATAATTATGTATTTTTTCTTCTTTCTTATTTAATTCATCTCCTATCTTTATACTTTTTCTTTCGTTCAAGTACAATTTATCTAATTCAAAAGATAAACTATGACTTTCAGGTTTTTTCAAATTTTCAATAAAATAATATAAAGTATAGTATACTTTTAATTCATCGTATTTTAAATCTATTGGAGCTGTCTCAAAAGAAAAAAAATATTCTAAAATTGAAGAGAAAAAATAATAAAAATATTTAAAAAAACCGGGATAAAATCTCGGTTTTAAGGTATAATATAGTATGCAAAAAATACCTTACGATAATTCTACTACATTTTTTCTTAATTATCAACTCTTTTTGCCTATGGATATTTCTATACACATTCCTGATACTGCCCCGTTTTATGTTTCGTACGCTTTGCGTACTCAACTGACTTAAGTCAATAATAAAACAAGTGATTATACAGCTATATTAAATTATCATTTAAAAGAATGGGAAATGGGTCTTAAGCCTAAGGG
>JAUNKI010000008.1 GCA_030532815.1 Leptotrichiaceae bacterium | reverse complement strand
TATTTTTTGTTTCTTTTTATATTATCACATTATGTGTTTTTTGAAAAGATGGAGTAAGGTATTCAGAATTTAGAGACACAGAGGGGAATAAATATGAAATAGGATTTGAAGAAAAACCAACGGCTCTTGAATTGAGGACAAAAATAATGGAAATGTTTGAATTTAAGGAAAAATATGATGGAGATTTTGAATAAAAATAATAGATAAAATTCTGTCATTCAAATTATTTCAAAAAAAGATATTAAAATATAAAATAAAGTTGAAAACTCGCCATTCAAAATTTTACGAAGAAATATGAATTATGCTGGAAAGGAAAACAGCTGTCTGAGCATAACGAGTTTGCTGTTTTCCAAGCATAATAAATACTTATGAGAGATAGAAAATTTTGTAACCGATAGCAGGAGTGTGAGGGCGGCAATGAGCCCTCACAGAAAGAAAAGTTTTATATTTTTTCCCTGAACATTATAAAAAATACGGACAGAAGTATGAGACAGGCAACTAAAATAGCCTTTTCAAATATCCATTCTGAAAAAAAGGATCCCATAATTGCTCCCATAATAAAGAAAAATATAAGTCCAAAATAAATAAGAGAATTTTTTCCGACATTTTTGTCTTTTTTTGTTATAAAGTAAAAAAGATTTTCAGTTCCGCTTCTTAAATTTCCTGTACACATTGTAGTAGCTGAAACATTTCCGTTAGTTTTCCTGAAAGCCTGAACTTGAAGAGAACACATAAAGGAAATGGAAATATTTACAAAAACGTCTAAATTTCCCATAGGAACAAAACCGCATATAAAAAGTACTATAATTTCTATAATAAGAATAATTTGTCTCCAATGGAATTTTGAATTTTTAAATTTGATTCTTATATATTCTGCAATTATAATTCCCATAATATATGCAAATATGGGGAGAAAATAGAAAAAAGCTTTCTCCCATTTTTTTTCGACCAGTCTCAGACCGAAAAAAACTATATTTCCTGTTTGAGCGTTTGCAAGAACTTTTCCCCTTGTAACAAAAGTGTATGCATCGGTAAAACCTCCGACCATACTGAGAAGAAGCCCCAGTCTGAAAGTGTCCGAAGCCTGCTTTTTTCCTTTGAAATATAACTTCATCCCCTGTTTAACTCCTTTATATGATAACTTTTACAAAGTCTTCTTTTCTCGGTTTCGGAACAGGATATTCACAATCTCTGTAACCTAAAATACAAAATCCGATTCCTTTATATGTTTCAGATAAACCCCATTCAGAAGCAAGTTTTTTTCCTTCTTCTGTTTCAAAAACTTCTCTTGCTCTATGAATCCAGCATGAATCAACTCCAAGAGAATGAGCTGTAATCATAAGATTTCCTAAAATAAGACTGCCGTCTTCTATATAAGTATGTCTTGTACTGTCGGCAAAAACCGCAATTACTGTAGGAGCTCCGTAAAATGGTTCTGCATCGGGTCTTCCAAGAATTTCGGCATTCAGCTTTTCAAGCTTTTTTACCAGCTCCGAGTTTTGAGTGACAATCATACATCCTGATTGTGCACCTCTCCCGTTTGCCGCAAACTTACCGGCTTCCAATATTTCGTCAAGAAGAATTTTTTCAATTTTAATATCCTTATATTTTTTTACACTTCTTCTTTCCTTTAAAATTTTTAATGTCTCGTTCATATGTAACACCTCCAAAATTAATAATTATTTATTAAACTGCATGTTATAAAGTTTTGCATAAATTCCGTTTTTTCCCAGAAGTTCTTCATGAGAACCGCTTTCTGAAATTCCGTTTTCGGTAAGAACAAGTATCCTTTGGGCATTTCTTATAGTGGACAGTCTGTGAGCAATAACAAAAGTTGTACGATTTTCTGCAAGTTTTTCAAGAGATTCCTGAACGATTTTTTCGCTTTCATTGTCAAGGGCACTTGTAGCTTCATCAAAAATAAGTATAGGAGGATTTTTAAGAAAAACCCTTGCAATGGAAATTCGCTGTTTCTGACCTCCCGATAATTTTACTCCCCGCTGTCCTATATCTGTATTGTAACCGTCGGGAAGCTCCATAATGAAATTATGGGCATTTGCTTTTTTTGCAGCTTCGATAATTTCCTCATCGGTAGCATCAGGCTTTCCGTAACGGATGTTGTCGGCTACATTGCCTGTAAATAAATACACATCCTGCTGTACGACACCTATATTGTTTCTCAGATTTTTAATTTTTATGTCCCTTATATCCATTCCGTCAATAGTTATACTTCCCTCAGAAACATCGTAAAATCTCGGTATAAGACTGCAAAGTGTGGATTTTCCCACACCTGAAGAACCTACAAGAGCAATGTATTCTCCCGCTTTCACATCAAAGCTGATATTTGAGAAAACTCTTTCATTTGACTCGACGTAATTGAAAGTTACGGAATTAAAGGAAATATCCCCTTTTATATTATTCGGTTCCAGAGCGTCAGGTCTGTCTTCAATATCAGGATCAACGGAAAGTATTTCAATAAACCTTTCATATCCTGAAGCACCGTTCTGAAACTGTTCCGTAAAGTTAATCAGTTTCTTAATAGGGTCTGTAAAATTATTAATATAAAGAAGGAAAGTTATCAAATCCGGGATATTCATCATTTTTTCCGTAATGAAGAAAGAACCTGTGGCAACAACAATTACGCTTATTAAAGTAATGAGTGCCGAAAGACCCGAGTGATACAGCCCCATATATTTGTAACTGTCCTTTTTACTTTGTACGAATTTATGATTTCCTTCAGTAAATTTTTCAATTTCAATATGTTCATTTGCAAAGGATTTTACTACTCTTATTCCTGAAAGATTATCTTCAATCTGAGCATTTATGTCTGCAATTTTTCTTCTGTTTCTGATAAAAGCCTTTTTCATTTTTCTATTCAGATATCCTGCATATAGGATTATAACAGGAGTTATCGTAAATGTTATTAAAGCAAGTCGGGAATTTATAATAAACAGTATAGTAAATGAACCGAGAATTTTTATTATTGAAATAAGAATATCCTCAGGTCCGTGATGAAAAAGTTCGCTTATATCAAATAAATCATTTGTTACACGGGACATGAGCTGTCCTGTTTTCTGATTATTGAAAAAGCTGAAGGAAAGTTTCTGATAGTGCTGAAAAATTTCATTTCTCATATCAAATTCCATTTTAGCTCCCATAATGTGTCCGTAATAAGCTATAAAAAAATTACAATATCCTTCTGCAGCTATAAGTCCGAGCATAATAACGACAAGAACTGAAATAGTTTTCAATGCACTTTGAGATTCTCTGTATATGACATCGGTAGTTATATATCTTATAATAAGAGGAAGAACAAGAGTTATAAGAGCACCTGTAAACGCAAAAAACATATCTGCAAAAAATATTTTTTTATAAGGTTTATAATAAGAGAAAAATTTTTTCCATTTCTGTTTTTCATTCATATTGTATAGGCTCCTTTCATAATTTTTATTTTAAGGAATTTTTCCTTATTCTTTTAATAATATTATTTTTATAAACATTTTTCAGGAATATGGTAGTCAGAATTCCCGAGAATATTTCCGCTATGGGAAAAGCCCACCATATACCATCCAATCCCCATATTTTTGAAAAAATGAAAGCGAGGGGAAGAGTAAAGACTATCTGCCTTACAAGGGAAACGGCAAGACTCAGCATACCTCTGCCCAAAGCCTGAAAAACGGAGCTGAGCACAAAGGAATAAGCGGCAAGAATGAAACAGAGACTTATAGTTCTGAGAGCTTTTACTCCTATTTTAATCATTTCATCTGAAGCATCGAATATTTTAAGAATTTGAACAGGGAATACCTGACATATTATAATTCCTGCAAACATAATTCCCATAGCATAGGCAATACTTAATTTAACTGTACGGATAAGTCTTTTTATATTTCCTGCTCCGTAATTATATGAAACAATAGATATAACCGCATTATTCAGTCCGAAAACAGGCATAAAGACAAGTCCCTGAATTTTAAAGTAAATACCGAGTACTGCAGTGGCGGTAGATGAAAATGCAAGCAGTATTTTATTCAGCTGGAATATTAGAAAAGAAGCTGCAGTCATCATAATGATGGAAGGAAATCCTATTTTGTATATATTTATTATTGAAGAAAAATCAGGTTTGAAATTTCTGAACTTAAAAGTAATTTCCTTATTTTTTGTTAAATTAAAGTAAAGAGCCAGAAGCATTGCCGTGGACTGACCGAAAACAGTTGCTGTTGCCGCTCCCGAAATTCCCATTTTAGGAAATCCGAACAATCCGAATATAAGTATGGGATCCATAATTATATTAATAATAGCACCCGTACTTTGGGTAATCATTGTAAAAAATGTTTTTCCCGTTGCCTGAAGCATTCTTTCAAAAGTAATTTCCATAATTATGGAAAAGGCAAATACCGAACATAAAGATAAATATTGTGTCCCATATTTTGCAATGATTTCAGATTCAGTCTGGAAAGAAAAAAAAGCTTTTGTAAAGAAAATCCCGAATATTAAAAATACAATAGAATTTAAAACACCTAAAAAAATGCCGTTTTCTGCAATTTTTGTTATTCCTTTTCCGTTTTTTGCACCCAGGTATCTTGAAAGAAGTGCATTTAGTCCTATCCCTGTACCTATTCCCGCAGCAATCATCATGTTCTGGAGAGGAAATGAGAGGGATACTGCCGTAAGGGCATCTTCTCCTATTTTTGCTACAAAATAACTGTCCACTATATTATACAATGCCTGAATGAACATTGATGTTATCATGGGCAGTGACATATTAATAATCAGTTTATTAACGGGCATTGTTCCCATTTTGTTCTCAGCTGTAGTTTTTTTAAAATTGTCCATTAAAAATCCTCCGTTCCGTTTATTTGCATTTCGGACATTCTGAAAATATTAAAATAAAAATAATACTGCACTCGGCGTATTATTAATTTCATCATTTATATATTTTATATTGTATCAGAAAAAGTTATATTTTTAAAGAAAAATTTGAAAGAAATACAGTAATATACGAGAAATTAAAATAAAAATAAAAGAAACATTGACATTCTCCAAACTAAAAGATATAATACATATGAATAGTTCACATGACTATTTACATTTGAAATTTATTAAAATCTGGTCTGTTCGAGACCGGCATTACAATTTTTGGGCTTTACTCTTTCTTAATGGGGTCGGATTGTTGTATGTCGAATCAGGTACATCACGGCGGTTTTATACTTTGCACGGATTCTGTACGGCTTACAAATATGACTACCACCTGTAGCAACTGCAGGCGACCAAAAATTTAGCCGGAACGGCAGATCGGATTTTTTATTTAAAAAAATACAAAAAGTTAAAAAAGTATAAGGTTTAATATACTGTAAAAAAAGACTTATTTTATATAAAAACAAAAAGTTAAAAAAGTGTATAAAAAAATTACAAAAAAAATTTTGAATTTAAAAAAAATAGGGTATATATTTAATAGTACTTATTTTTAAAAAAGATTTTATCTTTTTTGTCTTTTCATAGCGTTACTGAAAAGAGTGGAACCCCAACCACTCTTTTTCCTTTTATTCCTGAAAGTTAGAAAAATTTATTTTATATTTATTGCTTTGCAGTTTTATTAAAATTTTTTTATCACATAATACTGAAATTTCTCTTGAAAGGGAAGGACGTGTAACTTCAAATTTTTTTGACAGTTCTGATATGTTGGGTTTAAATGAAATAATACCGTCTTTCTGATTTTCCTTAATATAACTCAGAATTTTTTCGTTTATAGTCTTGTTTACAAAATTAAACCATATTCTTTTGGATAAAAGCTGTCCTTTATTGGAAATTTCATCTAAAAAATTTAGAAGAAGTCTCTTATCCGTCTGCATAACTTCGACAAAATCCTTCTTGTTAAAAAATAAAAACTTTGATTTTTCTATAGATATTAAATCTACAGGGAAAACTTTAGTGTCGCCGAATATAAAAGCCGGAGCAATGAGCTGATAGGGTTTTATATAGTCAATAGTAATAGTATCCCCGTTAAATTTCTGCATTTCTCCTTTGGAAGCTCCTTCAAGGATTATAATAATATGTTCGATGGGGTCTCCTCTGAAAAATACAGATTCATTTTTTTCGTAATTTTTAATTTGAAAATTTATTTTTTGAAAAATTTTTTTAATTTCATTAATATTAAAATCTCTAAATAAAGGAATCTTTAACATCATTTTATAAAGTTCGGCAGATTTCACGACAACCTCCTTATGAAAATTATTTTAAAAATATTCCGACAATTATGGGAATAAAAAGAGAAGGTAGCATATTTGCAACTTTTATATTTTTTTTCAGGAGGACATTAATTCCCAAAGCACATATCATTATGCCACCCAAAAAATTCAGGTCCGATACTGCCTGAGGTGTCAGGAGGGATTTTATGTGACTTGCAAAAAGATAAAAGATTCCCTGATATAAAAGTGCGGAAAATGCTGAAAACATAACACCGATACCGTATACCGATGCAAAAATAATAGCTGTAGTACCGTCCAAAATGGCTTTTATGTTCAATATTCTGTTATCACCTGTAAGTCCGCTGTTAATAGAACCGATAATAGCCATAGCCCCTACACAGTAAAGTATGGTAGTAATGGAAAAACCTTTGGCAAAATTGGAATTTTTTTCTTCGCTTTCAAGAGAGTTTTCACTTTTAACAGAAACAGATGAAACTTTTGAAAATCTGTTTTCAACAAAAATACTTAATTTTTTTATTTGTAAATCTATGTCGATAATCTGCCCGATAATAGAACCTACTATCAGATATATCAGGACGATAATATCACGACCGGAATTAAGAGTGTTTTTTACTCCTGAAATTATAATGAATACACTTATACAGTCCATTATAATATTTCTCAGATTTTCTTTAAATTTATTTCCGATAATCAGTCCGAGAAGACTTCCCGCTATAATTGCCAAAAAATCAGTAATAATCCCCATTGTTTTCCTTTCAAACAGTTATTTTAATAAAAATTATATCATAAATGAGTGTAAATGACAAAACTGTTTTTACGACGCTTACTTATTACATCTCTCATGCTGTAAGATCTGAGTTGGAAGTTTTTTGCAAAGCTTTTTTTACAAAGTACAGAAGAGTCAACAGCTGAAATGAGAGGGTAGAAATGAAAATTCACGGCAAGAAGGTTGAGTACAAAATAATCTGAATTGTGAAAAATTTGCCGTATTTTTTCAAAAAGAATAGGAAATATAATATTTGCAATAACTATTATATTTTTCATAAATAAAAAAGTAAGTTTACTTTTTTATAAACTTACTTTGAGGAAAATAGTACTTTTGAAATTCTTGGGCTTAAGTTATCTTTATTTTCCAATAATATTTTTTTAACTTGATCAACATTTTTACCTTTTAATGTTTTCATAGCTTTAGTACATACTCTTACTTTTAATTGGGAACCGTCGACATTTAATGTCATTGTCTGAAGATTAGGTCTCCATATTCTTTTTGTAGCTCTATGGGAATGACTGACCATGTTTCCGTGTCCCACTTTTTTTCCGAAAACTTCACATATTTGCATAAATCTACCTCCTTTACACATATCGAAATTTATTTTATCATATTCCGTAAATTATTACAAGTTTTTTAGGAATATTTTTTATCCGCTGTTACGCAGTCCCGTAGCAAGTCCGTTTATGGATATATGAACGGCCTTTTTAAGGTCTTCGGAATCATTTCCCTGTCTTAGACGCTTCAGCAGCTCTATTTGAAGATAGTTCATCGAATCAAAATATGCAAGACGGTTTCTCAGACTGCTTGCAAGTTCGGGATTGTCGTGAAGCAGAACTTCATTTCCCGTAATTTTTTTCAATATATCCAGTGTAAGCTCCCATTCTTTTACGATTTCACTGAATATGCTTTGTGCAGTTTCCTGATTATGAGCCAGTTTTACATATTCTGAAGCAATCCGTAAGTCGGATTTTGAAAGGACCATGTCCATATTGGAAATTACCGATTTGAAAAAAGGCCATTCCCTGTACATTTTCTGTAATATAGAAAGATTATCCCTATTTTTATTTATCCATAAGGTAAATGCAGAACCTGCTCCATACCAGCCCGGCAGCATTATACGGGTCTGGGACCATGAAAACACCCATGGGATAGCTCTTAAACTTTCCAATGTCTGGTTTTTCCTACGTGACGAAGGTCTTGAACCGATGTTCAAACCTGTAATGGCATTAATGGGAGTTACTTCAAAAAAGAATTCGGTAAATCCTTTCGTATTATAAACGAGATTTCTATACGCAGTATAGCTTAATAAAGATATTTCTTCTATAATATTTTCATACTTATCCCATGATGCATCTTCTATAGTTAAGGCACTTGATTCCAGAGCAGCTGAAACGAGAGCTTCAAGATTTTTAAATCCCAAATCGGGATTTCCGTATTTTGCTCCGATTACTTCTCCCTGCTCGGTAAGACGTATTGTCCCGTCGGCACTTCCTTCAGGCTGTGCGAGAATAGCTTCATAACTTGGCCCTCCTCCCCGACCGACTGTTCCTCCTCTACCGTGAAAAAACGAAATTTGTATACCGAACCTGTTTCCGAGAATGGTCAATTCTTTCTGTGCTTTATATAATGCCCAGCTGGAACTTAAATATCCTCCGTCTTTGTTACTGTCTGAATATCCGAGCATTACTTCCTGTTTTTTTCCGTTTTTTTCCATCCATTTTCTTACAAGGGGAAGAGAAAACCAGTTTTCAAGTATTTCAGGAGCCGCTTTTAAATCTTCCACTGTTTCAAATAAAGGGACAATCTGTAAGTCACAGAAAACATTTTTATCTCCTTTGGCAAGATTTGCCTCTTTCAAAAGGACAGCCATTTCCAGCATGTCGGATACGCTTGTTGCATGGGAAATGAGATGTTTTTCAATAATACGGTTTCCGAATCTGTCTCTCAAAGATTTTATTTTTCTGAAAATAGCCAGTTCTCCTTTGAGAAGATCGCTTTGGGGAATTTCCGGATCACTTAGAATACGGGGATCATGTTCCAATTCACGTAAAAGGACTTCACAACGGGCACTTTCCGAAAGAATCGAATAATCTTCTATAATATTTGCGTTTTTCAGCAGTTCAGCTACACATAATTCATGAATGCTCGAATCCTGACGTAAATCTATTGTTGCAAGATGAAAGCCGAATATACGGGTAGCACTTATAAGATTTTTTAAATTTCCTTTTATTAAAGTTTCGCTGTTATTTTCCGCAAGGGAATTTGCAATAGTTTCCAAATCCCGAGTAAATTCTTCAGGTGAACCGTAAAATTTACCTGATGCATTTTTTCTTCTGGGAGGCAGTATATCGGTGTCTCTGCACAGTCTGTAAGCAGTTTCCAGAATGCAGTCATTTATTGCAGTCAGTGCACGACGGTAAGGTTCATTTATACGGTGAGGTGAAACTTCTCCCGACTCTTCGGACAGTTTTTTCAAAGCCTCGCTTACTTCGGACATTGTAGTGGACATTGACAGGTCACGATATATATGCTCGATTTCTTCCAGATAGTGAAGAAACAGGGCAAGTGCCTGAGCCTGAGCCGATATTTCGAGAGTTTCCTCCGTAACATAAGGATTTCCGTCTCTGTCACCTCCTATCCACATTCCCATTGTAAGAGGAATGAGTTTTTCGGAGTCTGCCTTATTTTCTCCGAGTTTTTCGGAAATTTCCTGAAATTTATTTGTCAGTTTCGGTATTTCATTAAAAAAAGTAATATTGTAATAACTCAGTGCGTTACTTATTTCATCTGTTACTCTAAGCTGTGATGTACGGAGCATGGATGTCTGCCATAAAATTTTAATTTTTCCGTTCAGTTCGTCTATCCATTCATTTTCATCTATCTGATGTATTTTTACATTTTCGTATTTATCTAAAATATTCGTAATTTTTCTCATTAAATCCAGAATGCTTTTCCTCTGTACCTGTGTAGGATGTGCCGTCAGAACGGGAACTACCGAAACCTCCTTCATTGCCTGAAGTATCCTCTGTCTGTCTATTCCTTTGTTTTTCAAGTTTTGCAGTGACTTTTCCAATGTTCCTATCTGAAGTCTATTTGAGAATTTTGCATTTCTGTGCTGATGGGTCTGATACACATCTTCGGCGATATTCGCAAGTATTGAAAAATAAGTGAAGCTTCTTGTGACACGTAAAATTTCAAAGTCGCTCAGTTCTGCACAAAAGGAAGACAGATTTTTACGACTTTCATGCTTTTTTGTTTTGTAGTAGGAAACCGAAGCCTCTCTCAGACTTTCAGTAACTTTATAAATATTCAGTCCCGCATATGTAAAAACAGTTTCTCCTAAAAGAGTTCCCAAAAGTCTGTTATGTTCCATGAGTGTTTCTCTCTGGTCATCAAATTCCACTGACAGGAGAGGTGTAATAGGTAAATTTTCAGAATTCATAATGCCTCCTTTTAAATTGAAATTCAGAAATAATATTAACGGTATTTATTCCAGATTAAGATGATTTTTATGAATATGGTTTGTTATAAAAAATATTACTATACATTGTATTATTCCGAACAGAATATCAAAAGAGATAAAAAATTCGGAAGAGAAAAAATCCGCATTATTGTTTACATAAAGAAATATCACGGAAGGAATTTTGATTACTGCATAGCTTATCATACCGAGAAGAAGCTTTATTATAAAAAAGAAAGCTATTCCCGATAACAGTTTATAATTATTTGAAAAATTTGCAATTGCTGCTGCCAGAAATATAATCAGTATATTTCTGTTGCAATATACAAATTCTTTGAAGATACTTAATGTTATAAAACCTGCATGTGCAAAAGACGAAAATATGAATATAATATTTGATGTAAGCATCCTCCAAATAAAATTTGTACTGAAACTATCAGGTAAAATAAGAAATATGGAAATGATCATAACAATACTTCCTGCAAATAACCAAATCCAGAAATTCAGAAACTTTATTAAAATCAGCTGATGAGATTTTATCGGCAGAGTATTTGTAAGGTATCCTTCATTTCCGTACATGGATTTACAGTATCTGCTGATCAGAATGAAATATGTTAAAGTAAAAATTCCCATTATGATAAATCCTAATACAGCATAGGACAGAATTTGGAAAGAAAAAACTACGGAATCCACTCCTCCGAAATTTTCATCATAGCCCGGATAAAGAAATTTTTCTATTCCGGTATCTGTAAACAGATATATGAGTTTATTTAAAAAACTTACTGCAAGTGCCGAGATATAAAGAGGAAATAATAATTTAGCCGTAATTTTGAATTCATAATCAAATAAATTTCCTATCATCTGTATACCTCCCTAAAATATTCGTCTATGCTTTTATTATGTTCTAGTTTTATTTTTTCAACATTATCGTGGAGAAGAATATTGCCTTTGTTAATAAATATGACTTCATCCAGAATTCTCTCCACATCACGGATAAGATGTGTGGAAATAATAACAGTCCCATTTTTGTTATAATTATTTATAACAGTGTTCAGAATATATTCTCTGGCTACCGGGTCTACTCCTGCTATAGGTTCGTCAAGAAGATAAAGTTCAGCTTCTCTGCTCATAACAAGAAGCAGCTGGACCTTTTCCTTCATTCCCTTTGACAGGAACCTGAATTTTTTTTTAGGATCTATTGTCAGACCGTCAATCATAGCACGTGCCTTTTCTTCATTGAAATCTTCATAAAAATCCGAAAAAAGCTTTAACAGCTGGTTTACAGTATGCCCGTCACTGAAATAATTTTTATCGGGAAGATAGGAAATAATCTTTTTCGAATTTACACCCGGTTTTTCTCCGTTTATGAGTATTTCCCCTGAAGTAGGTTTCAGCAGATCATTCGCCAGCTTTATAAGAGTAGTTTTTCCGCTTCCGTTGGGACCTAAAAGTCCTACTATTTTTCCGCTTGTTATTGAAAGATTGATGTTATTTAAGGCGGATTCAAGTTTGTAATTTTTTGTCAGATTTTTACATTCAAGTATGACCTTTTCCAATATATATGCTCCTTTCATACAGTTATATATCTGAAATATTTTATCATATATCCTAAAAAAAAGATATATTTTATATTTTCCGTTTTTTTTTGAGACAATATTTGATATAATAGAAAGAAACTAAAAATACAACATATTGATTTAAAGAGGGAAAAATGGAAAAGAATTATGATGTTTTGGAATTTTATAAAATAATAAATGAGCTGATAAATCTGGCAAAACTTGAAAAAACAAAGGAAAAATTTATAGATACGGATATTATAAAAGATAAGTCGGTACTGGATAAGGAACTTATACTTATGACCGAAATGATAGATTTTTATAAATTTGATGACGGTTTTGAATTGACAGGAATGTCGGATATACAGAAATATATGAATTCCATCGAGTTAATAGGCTCATACCTTAATGCGGAGGATTTAGCCGATTTAAGGAAAAATCTGACAATTTACAGAATTTCCAAAAGCCGTGCCAAAAACACGAGAGATAAATATAAAGCTTTATGGGTGTTGTTTTCGGATATTGAAGAAGTAAAGGATATAGAACAGTTCATAGGAGATGCCGTGAACGATGACGGAAATCTGAAAGACGATGCTTCTATAGGATTGAGAGACATAAGAAGACAGAAACAGAATATAAATGCCAATATAAAGGAAAAGTTCGATGAACTGATGTCGGGAAAGGAAACTCAGAAAGCGGTTCAGGAAAGAATAATAACTCAAAGGAACGACAGATATGTAATAGCTGTAAAAACTGATTTTAAAGGACTTATTAAAGGAATAGAGCATGACAGATCGGCAACAGGGAATACAGTATACATAGAACCTTTAAATGTAGTATCTCTGAATAACAAACTTAGAGAATATGAGGCAAGGGAAAGGGAGGAAATAAGGAAAATTCTCCTCAGACTTACTGAACTTGTGAGAGCTAAAAAGGAAGAAATAACGGAAATAAGAGAAATCATGGAAAGACTTGATTTTCTCAATGCAAAGACTTTATACTCCATAAGCAGGAAATGTACGGTTCCTAAAATTATAAATAAGGAATATTTGAGACTTGTAGAAGCAAGACATCCTCTTATAGATGAAAATTCAGTTGTTCCTATAAATTTTGAGTTGGGAAACAGTGAAAATATTATGCTTATTACAGGACCGAATACAGGAGGAAAAACTGTTACTTTAAAAGTGGCGGGACTTCTTACATTAATGGCATTGTCAGGGATACCTGTACCCGCAGATGAAAAAACTGAAATAGGACATTTCGGAAATGTCCTTGCAGATATCGGAGATGAACAGAGTATAGAACAGAATTTGTCATCTTTTTCAGGCCATGTAAAGAAAATAAAGGAAATAACTGAAACTGCAAACAGCCGTTCTCTTGTTCTTATGGACGAACTCGGAAGCGGAACCGATCCTATGGAGGGAGCGGCTTTTGCAATGGCTGTTATTGATTATTTGAACAGAAAAAATATAAAATCAATAATAACAACTCATTACAGTGAAGTAAAAGCATATGCTTTCAATACGACGGGAATAAAAAGTGCTTCAATGGAATTCAATGTGGAAACGCTGTCACCTACATACAGACTTCTTGAAGGAATTCCCGGAGAAAGTAATGCTCTCATAATCGCAGGGAAATATGGCATAAGTCATGAAATAATAGAAAGTGCAAAAAGCTATATAAGTGAAGATAACCAAAAAGTGGAGGAGATGCTGAAATCCATAAAGGAAAAAAATGATGAGCTGGAAGTTCTGAAATTTGAATTGGAAAATTCAAGAAAAGAACTCGAAATACAGAAAGAAACTTATGAGCAGAAAATGACCGAAGTGGAAAATGAGAAAAATGACGTTGTAAAAAGAGCTTATGAAGAAGCCGACAGTTATCTGAAGGAAGTTCAGGCAAAGGCTAAAAACCTTATAGATAAAATAAGTCAGGATGAAATAAAAAAGGAAGATGCGAAAAATGCCCAGAGAAGTTTAAATATGCTCAGGGAATCCTTTATGGCTGATAAGAAACAGAATGTAAGAGAAAGAAAAATTTCCTCAAAAAATATAGATGTTCAGGAAGGTGAAGAAGTCTTAGTGAAAACTCTTAACCAGAACGGAAAAGTTCTACGTGTAATGCCTGAAACGGGAAATGTGCAGGTTCAGGCGGGAATACTGAAACTTGTCGTTTCCGTTGACGATATTGTAAAAATTCAGAAGAAAAAGACAAACAGGTTTAAAAGTTTTGCTTCCTTAAAGTCCACTCAAGTAAGGGGAGAAGTGGATTTAAGAGGGAAAAATGCCGATGAAGCGATAGCCGAACTGGAAGTGTACCTTGACAGAGCAATGCTTACAGGATATCATGAAGTATATGTAATTCACGGAAAAGGAACTATGGTACTCAGAAAAAAAATACAGGAGTTTTTAAGAACTTCAAAATATGTAACCGAATTCAGAGATGCCAACCAGAATGAGGGAGGTATCGGCTGTACAGTAGTGACTCTGAAATAGATAGATGGGAACAGCTATTGTTATTTTTAAATTTTTTATTTTAATTGAAGTATATACCGATATTTAGTTTTAAAAATACGAAAATAGAAATTTTAACGGAAATCGGGAAGCTATGTAAATATATAAAAATTTAAAGTTTACAGTATAAAAATTCCGTCGGGGAAATAACGGAAATTATAATAAAATCATTAAAAATAATATTCCATTTTTATGGAAGAAAATAGAAATTTTACAGTATATAAAATGTAGGAAAATATTTCCTGTTTTTACAAAAGACAGAATACCCGAGAAAGGAGAGATAATGAGACTTTATAATACAATGTCCAATAAACTTGAAGAATTTATACCTGTAGAAGAAGGAAAGGTAAAAATGTATGTCTGCGGACCTACGGTATACAACTATATACATCTCGGTAATGCAAGACCTATTATTGTGTTCGACATATTGGCGAGATATTTTAAATACAGAGGTTATGATGTCACTTACATACAGAATTTTACCGATGTGGACGATAAAATAATAAAAAAGGCAAATGAAGAAGGAATAAGTACTGAAAAAATAACGGAAAAATATATTCAGGGATTTTTTGAAGATATTGAACCTCTGAATGTGTTAAAGGATATAAAACGCCCCAAAGTTACCGAAAATATAAACGAAATTATAGAAATTACCGAAAGACTTATAAAAAACGGATATGCTTACGAAACAGACGGAAATGTATTTTTTGATGTGAAAAAATATAATAATTACGGTAAACTTTCCAATCAGAAAACAGACGAGCTCGAAATGGGAGCAAGAGTGGACATTATGGAAATAAAAAATAACCCTCTTGATTTCGCCTTGTGGAAAAAGAAAAAGGAAGGAGAACCGTATTGGGATTCACCGTGGGGAAAAGGACGTCCGGGCTGGCATATAGAGTGCAGTGCAATGTCAAAAAAATATCTCGGAGATTCATTTGATATACACGGAGGAGGACAGGACCTCGTATTTCCTCATCATGAAAATGAAATCGCCCAGAGCAGGTGTGCATATCACGGACATTTTGCAAAATACTGGATGCATAACGGATTTGTTCAGATTAACGGAGATAAAATGTCCAAGTCTGCAGGCAACTTCTTTTTACTAAGGGAAATATTAGGGAAATTTTCGGGAAATGTGGTAAGATTATTTATATTAAGTACTCATTACAGAAAGCCTATAAATTTTTCCTTTGAAGATATGGAAAATGCCCGAAAGACTTTGAAAAATATGGTTTCATCTTTAAGAAGATTTGAAAATGTTATAAAAAATCTGAAAAATCAGAATAAAACAGACAATTATGTAAATATTGAAGAAAAAACAGATGAAATATATAAATCTGCCGAAATTTTCAGAGAAAAAGTTGAAAAATTCAATATAAAGTTTATTAAAGCAATGGATGAAGATTTGAATACACCTCAGGCACTATCCACTATATTCGATCAGATAAGAGAAACAAATAAATTTTCAGATAATATTGAAAAAATATCTGATGAAGAAAGAAAGGAAAAACGGGAACTGTTTTCTGAAGTACTGAATTTATCCTATAAATCTTTAAAAACAAAAATCGAAGAAGTTTTAGGAGTTTTAATGACAAATGAAGAAAAAGAAAACGGCGGAGGACTGTCTGAAAGTTTAATGGAGCTGCTTCTGAAAATAAGAAATGATGCAAGAAAAAGCAAAAACTTTGAATTGTCTGATAAAATTCGTGACGAACTTAAGAAAATAGGAGTGGAAATTAAGGATAATAAAGACGGAACAACGGATTATACATTAATATAGCAGGAAACTGCACAAAAAGTGTAAAATATTATTTTGGAAAACAGAAAAATACAGGTTTGATATTATATTTATTTATAAGATAAGATAATATAATAACAAATTATAATTCAGAATAAGTCACAAAAAAGCGTAAAAAAAAAATTTCGGAACAGTAACGAAGCTGTCTCATAAGTTAAAAATAATTCTTTAACTACTAAGCATTATATATTTTTAATGATTTTATAAAAAAGAGAAAATATATAAAATTTATGATTGGATATATTTCTGTACCTTATGGGACAATCTCCGGTCGATTTATAATATTGGAGAAAATTAATTTATACATAATATTCAAGGAGGAGAAATGAAAAATATATTTGATTTCTTTAAAATATTCAGAGTTAATAAAAGCATTTCAATTGATTTGGGAACAGCCAATATACTGATTTATGATAAACAGAAAAGAAGAATAGTACTAAATGAACCTTCAGTTGTGGCAAGAGACAGAAAGACAGGGAAAATAATAGCTGTAGGAAGGGAAGCAAGGGAAATGTTGGGAAAAACTCCTGCCAGCATTGAAGCTATAAAGCCGTTACAAGACGGAGTTATTGCCGATATTGATTCTACAAAGGAAATGATAAGTTATTTTTTACATAAAATTTACGGAAATTCACTGTTCAAGCCTGAAGTGATGATATGTGTACCGATAGAAGTTACAAGTGTAGAAAGAAAAGCACTTTTTGATTCGGTAAAAGGGGCGAAAAAAACGTATATTATTGAAGAGGGGAGAGCGGCAATAATCGGTTCAGGAATAGATATTTCACAGCCTGAAGGAAATATGGTAGTGGATATAGGAGGAGGCTCCACTGATATAGCTATACTGTCCCTTGATGAAGTAATATCAAGTAAGTCCATAAAAACAGCAGGAAATAAATTTGACGAAGATATAGTGAGATATATAAAGAAAAAATATAATTTACTCGTAGGAGACAGAACTGCCGAAAAAATAAAAAAAGAGCTGGCAACTGCAATAAAACTGTCCGATCCCGAAGTAATGGATATAAAAGGGAGAGATTTGGAACTCGGAATTCCGAATACGGTTCAGGTAAATGCCAACGAAATATATGAAGCCATAGAAGATTCTCTTTATCAGATAGTCAATTCTTCAAAGGAAGTTTTGGAAAAATGTCCTCCTGAACTGGCTGCAGATATTCTTGATAACGGAATAGTAATGACAGGAGGAGGTTCCCTTATAAGAAATTTCGTGGAATTAATGGAAAAGGAAATAGGAATAAAAGTATACTTGGCTGAAAATCCTCTAGATTCAGTTGTTTTAGGCGGAGGAAAAGCCTTTGACAATAAAAAGTTGCTGAAAACTTTACAAATGAGAGAAAGTTAGAATATGAAAAACAGTGAAATACTGAAAAAACTTGAAAAAAGAGGCAAAACAGAACAAAAGAAGTGCCAGTTACCTTTTTTACGGAGATAAAAGAGTTGATTTATTTTTTTATGCATTGGAATTTTCCAAAATGGTAATGACTTCGGGAATTGAAAGAAATTCTGAAGAATATGAAAGTATATCAAGAAAAATAGACAGTTTACAATACCCCGATATAGAAGTTATAAACAGGGAAAATCAGAATATAAAAATTGATGAAGTCAGGGAAATAATATATTCTGCAATAGAATCATCCTATAATTCTCCGAAAAAGATTTTTATACTTTCGGGAATTGAAGGATTGAGAAAGGAATCTTCCAATGCTCTGCTCAAGATATTGGAAGAACCTCCTAAAGATGTATATTTTATTTTATTGTCAAGAAGTCTTGACATTATTCCGACAATAAAATCGAGAACTATAAAATTTCATATAGATGGGGAAAATAACAGAGAACTTGATGTCAGCAGGGAAATTTACTATTTTTTTGACGGAAATGAAAATAATATAAAAAAATGGAAAGAGAGAAATGTTTCTCTTGAAAAATACAACAGTTACATATTATCACTTTCAGATGCCGTAAATTATATTATTGAAATGAAGAGATATTTAAACGGAGAAAATGAAAATCCGGAAACTGATGAACTTGATTTAATAATAAAATATAATAAAAGCACGGAATATATAGGAAAAAAAATCAGATTTTCGGATATGAGAGAAATTTATACAGCAGTTAATGAAATCGAAAGTGAATTTAAGCAGGAAAGAGATAAACTGACAGATTTACTCGGGAAAATAATAATAAATACAAAACTTTCATCAGACGGGAATAAATTGAAAAAATTGATAAATTTAAAAAACAGTATAAAAAACAATGTAAATATAAGAAGTATTCTGTTCAATTTTTTTGATTTACTGCAGGAAACATAAAAATAAAATAATTGTAAAAAAGAGTAATAAAGAGAGGTATTTATGGAATTGAAACATTTAGTAAGCGGAACTGATATAAGAGGAACAGTTTCAGAATTTGAAGGCAGAAAAATCAATTTATCCGGAGAAGAAGTAAAATTTATTGCAAAAGGATTTGAAAAATGGATAAAAAGAAAGTATGAAAGAAAAGCTGATGAAGAAAACAGAAAAATAAGAGTTTCGGTAGGGTATGATGCAAGGCATACGGGAGCCGAATTCTCAGAAATAATAAGAAATGTACTGAAGGAATCGGGAATAGATGTTTATGACTGTAAAATGTCCATAACACCGTCACTTTTCATGACAACAGTATTTGAAGATTATAAGGCGGACGGTGCAATAATGATAACGGCAAGTCACCTGCCGAGTTATTATAACGGATTAAAATTTTTTACTGCTGACGGAGGATTTGAAAAATCCGATGTATTGGAAATGCTGGAAATGGGGAAAAGGACAAAATGTCAATGTGAGGAAAATTTAAAAAAAGCAATGGGAATAAAAGATGAAAAAGGAAAAATCACTGAGAAAAATCTGTCAGAAGATTATGCCCGTTATTTATGTGAACTCATCAGAAAGGAAACAGGCGAAGAGAAAGAGCCTCTGAAAGGTTTAAAAGTAGTAATTGATGCAGGTAACGGAGCAGCAGGTTTTTTTGCCGACAAAGTTATAAAAGAGCTGGGAGGAGATTCTACAGGAAGCCAATTTTTAAATCCTGACGGAAATTTTCCTAATCATGTTCCGAACCCTGAAGCAAAAGAAGCTATAGATTCTATAAAAAATGCAGTTTTAAATAATAATGCCGATTTCGGTATAATATTTGATGCAGACGGCGACAGAAGTGCCTTTGTAGATAAAAATGGCCGTGAAATAAACAGAAACAGTCTGATTGCATTGTTGAGCGATATACTTCTGAAGGAAAATAAGGGTGCAACAATAGTTACCGATTCGGTTACTTCAATTGGTCTGAAAAAGTTTATTGAAAACAGGGGAGGAAAACACCACAGATTTCAAAGAGGATATAAAAATGTAATAAATGAAGCCAAAAAACTCAATAAAAAAGGAATTTTTACACCGCTTGCAATAGAAACTTCAGGGCATGCGGCGTTTATTGATAATTATTTTCTCGATGACGGAGCATATATGGCTGCACGTCTTTTAATACAGCTGGTTAAAAGTAGGAAAGAAGGAGCAAGTTTTACGGATATACTGGGTGAACTGAAAGAACCTGCCGAAGAGAAGGAAATAAGGTTTTCTATAAATGCTCAGGATTTCAGAGAAAGCGGAAATAAAGTTCTGGAAGCATTGCCTGAATATGTCGGGGAAATTCCTGAATGGAAATTGGAAAAACCCAATTATGAAGGCGTGAGAGTGAATTGTGAAAAAGAAGGATGGTTTTTATTGAGATTGTCATTACATGAACCTTTGCTCTGCCTGAATATTGAAACAGGAGAAAAAGGAAAAATTGCAGATATTGAAAAAAAACTTTATAAATTTCTGAAAAATTATGATGAAATTGACAGTTCTGCTATTAAATAATTAAAAAAATTGAGGTTAATATTTATGAATATGAAAAAAACTATGAAAAAAATAGCTGAAGTATTTTTAATCGTTATTTTATGTGTAACCGTGACAAAATTTTTTATAGGTAAGGAACAGCAAAAGAATGTGAATGTAATTACTTCACAGAAAAATAACAAGGAGAAAAATTCTTCTGAAAATAGTAAAAAAGGAAACAGAAAAAATAGGAAAAAAAATAAAAAAGAATATTCTTCAGATACATCAAATACCGGTATAGAAAAAGATGTTACCGTAGGACAGCAGTCAGGGGCAGGAAACAGAAAATATAAAATAGACTATGACCACATAATAGGAGGAGATATAAACTCAAGTGGAGATAAAGTTACAGGAGGTCATACTCTTCTCAGAGGGGACGTCAGAATTATAAAAAGAATAGGAATTCCTGCAAATAATGGTGTATATAGAGCAAATGTAGAAATAAAAAGACCCGACGGGAAATGGCAGAAAAAAACAAGCAATGGAGGAGTTAATACGATGTTTCCTGAAAACTGGGATGAAAAAAGGGTTATAGACGAAATAAATTCGGCATGGGAAAATAGAAAGGAACTGCGTGGAAGAGACAGTAATATGTGGCAGGGAATAAGTAAAAGCGGAGTTATTATAAGAGGTTATAAAAGCCCCAAAATAACAGCTTATCCTATTTACGAGGGGGACAGATAATGAAAGTAATATTCGGCTATTATGATGATGAAGATTTTGGATTGACTGAATATCCCGAACTTTTATATTCCGGAAAAACAGAAAAAATACCCGATAAGAAACATTCCCAAAAAAAACATAAATTGGAGCAGTACAGAAAATATCTGATAACGGGAATAATGGAAGATTTCCAATATTCTGAAAGCTGTGATGAAGTTCTGTCAGCGATAAAAGATATGGAAAATGGAGAAATTTCAGTAACAGAATGGGACGGTCAGGCATTTCAGCATAAAATAACAAAATCAGATGTTCAGTTTATACATACCATTTTCGGAGAATGTGAGGAGTATCCTGTCTGGACTTGTAAACTGAAGGAATATAAAAGAGTGTTAGAAGGCTGGAAGGCTTTTCTGGAACTTCCTAAAAGTACAGAAAGTAAAGTGGAAGTAAAAATAAGAGATTAATGTTCGACTGTGAGCCAAAAAATAATTCAGCTCAAATTTTACTATTGCTCAAAAATGTCAGTTTGCTGTAAAATTGGTCTCCTGAACAAATATCCAATAGAGAAGCTCCCTGTGATTTAAAAGTCCCATCAACAGGAACAATATATAGGCTAATACATAGAAATGAAATAGAAAAGGTCAGTATGAAACAACTTAGAAGAAAGGGTAATTTTAAAAGACCATCAGAAAAAAGAGGTAAGTTTAATGATGGAGGCAGAACTATTGATAAAAGACCTAAGGAAGTATATAAAAGAGAGGAATTGGAACATTGGGAAATAGATACAGTAGAATCGGGTAGAATAGGTCATAAAAGGAAGAGTAAACACTGCTTTGTAACATTTACTGAAAAGAAAATCGATATATTATATAGCGATATTGATAGAGAATAGAAAATCAGAAAATGTAACACCGGCAATAATATTTAAGCAGCCTACCAAAAGATTTAGTAAAGACATTAACATTTGATAGGGAGAAAGAGTTTTCGGGTTATGAAGAGATAGAAGAGGCATTATACTGTAGGACATATTTCTGTGAGGCATATTGTGCATGACAGAAGGGGACAAATGAAAATACGAATGGGTT
>JAUNKI010000190.1 GCA_030532815.1 Leptotrichiaceae bacterium | reverse complement strand
GTGTACTGTATTCTATCTGCCCTTCATTTCTTAACTTTTCAAGATTGTCCGACGGCTTTACAAACTTGTTTTCCTTTAAGTATGCTTCTATATTGTCCAGTCTGTCTGTGTTGTAATTTATAAGCTTTGCATTTGTACATGACATCATCAGTGCTCCCAGTCCTAATCCGATTAATACTTTTTTCATAGTTTTATTACTTTTAAACATAATTCAGATAAATTTAATTATGTTCTCCTTTCTTTAATTTAGTCAATAAATTATATCAATTTGAAACTTTAATTTTAAAGAGACTTTTTTAAAATTTTGAAGATTTTATAAAGTTTCAGACAATAATACAATTTATTTTTCATAGGTTCTGTCTCAAAAGGTATAAAAATATATTTAATTATAAATTATATATATTTCTATTTTTATAAAATCAGTAAAAACAATATCTTTTAATTTTTAAAAATATATAATAATTATAGTTAGAAAATTATTTTTGACTTATTGAGACAGCTCCGATTATTTATTTTAAACTTTGGATTTTATATTTTAAAATTATCGTAATTTATTTTGTATCTCTTCAAATCTCTGATTTATTTTTCCGTATCCTGCTACTGTTTTCTTTTTCTATGCTCGTTTTCTATTAACGGTCTGTTTATTCCGAAAATTCCGTAACTTACCTGACTTATTATCGGGAAAGACAGTGAAAGCAACCACGGTATTTTTTATTTTGTTCCCTAAACTAAGTTTTTTGATTTTGATATTCAGAGAATTACTTAAAAAACTGCTTCAAATACTTTCTGAAACAGTTCTATCTAAAAAACTTAGTACAGAAGCGATATTATTAAAATTTAAAATTATATCCGAAACTTAAAGTGACGAATTTATTTTTAAATTTAGTATCACGTATCTGATAATCATTGTATGTGTCTATTCCTTGAGAATTAAGCCCGTAACCTCCTAAAAAGATTTTTTCCTGTTTTACGTTTATTACGTTATAAGACAGATCGACAGTAAAGTTTTTATATTCTATTCCCGTACCTATAGCATAATAAGAGCCGTTTTTAAACTTTATCTGTCTTTCAAGTCTTCCTTTTAAATTACGGAAAACAGACGTATTTTCCGAAAATACCGATTTTAAAGTTCCTGAATTAATTGAATAACCTAAATTCATTTTTATATAAGGTTTAAATTCAGTCGGAGTGGAAAAATTATATCTTCCCGTCAAATAAAAAGGCATTGAATGAAAGCCTTTATATTCTCTACTTAAAGGAGCATCCTCATCTTTCCATTCATTGGAAATAGGGTCACGATAATAAAGTCTGAAATTATGAAGATTTTCTTTTGCTTTATCAGTGTAACCGTTTTTTTTGTAAAATACTCCTCCTCCCACTTCAAATCCTGTTCCTATATTTCTTCTATATTCGACACCTAATTCAAGACCTTTTTTCAGGTATTTTCCGTTTTCATAGTCAATACTTTTATATTTCTGTTTTGAAGAAAAGTCTATTCCGAGTCTTGTTTCAACAGTATTATTTTCAGCAAAAGCAGCAATACTCAGTAAAAATAAACTTATTAATATTTTTTTCATAATATAATACCTCCAAATTTTATTTCAATAATATTATAACATAAATTTATTAAAAAAATGCTCCAAAATGAAGGAAAGCCCTAAATAAAAACAGTTATTTAATTAAGCTTATATAATTTTATTCAGTTCTATTTTTCAGTTAATAAAAAATCCCGAAATGAAATTTTTCGGGAAAGAATTATTGTTGAAAATTCTTTCTGTATTTACTCGGAAAAATTCCGAAATAATTTTTAAAAGTTTTAGCAAATTTACTAGGGTTTTCATAGCCTACTTCAATTGAAATGTCAAATATACTGTAATTTGTAGTTTCCAGAAGAAATTTGGCATGATTCATTTTCAGGTTAAGAATATACTGTTTTACACTTATGCCTTCGCTGTTTTTAAAAGCTAACTGAAAGTAGTAATTACTGACTTTCATTATTTTGCATAATTCCTTTATAGTAGGAATTTCTGAAAGAGGATAAGTATTTATAACGGATTTTATTTTTTCTGAAGTAATTGAATCACTATATTTTTCAACATCTGTTGAAGATGGAGATTTTGAAAATTTTTTAAGAATCAGATAAAATAGTTGAATAATTTTTGTTTTAAACTGAAAATAATCGTTAATTTCAGTTAAAGGAATATTACAAACCTGAAAAGCCAAAGTTTCAATTTCTGCATCAGCTTTTTCAATAATACATTCGTCTACTTTAAAAATATCTGAAATTTCCGAATACCATTTGGAAATAAGCTCATATACGGTTTTTAAACTGA
>JAUNKI010000007.1 GCA_030532815.1 Leptotrichiaceae bacterium | reverse complement strand
GTTATTCCTCCTGTTATTCCTCCGTTATTGTTAGTGTAGGATTTTACATTTCCTTTTTCATCATAGTACATTTCATCGTTAGCTTCATATCCTGTCATTTCAGTTATGGAAAATCCCGCCCCGAATTCCAGACCTTTAATTGCGGGAATAGAAAACATCATTCTCGCAAGTTCACTTTCCATTGACTCAAAAAACGGATCTCCTATTCCTGCTTTCAATCCTGTAATCATTACTTCGACCGTTCCTCCTACAGAATCTCCTTCTTCTTTTGCTTTCAGTATAGTTTCCTGAATTTTCGAAATAATTTCCCCGTTTAATACAGGCAATAACATATTTCTAAGTTTTTCAACATTTTCCGCTGAAATATCCTCTTCTCTGAAATCTCTGTCTTTTATATCCTTTACGGATTTTATATGAGCAGCTATTAAAATCCCCTTTTCTTTTAATATCTGCTTTCCTATTGCTCCTGCAAAAACCAGTGAAGCCGTTATTCTTCCTGAAAAATGTCCGCTTCCTCTAATATCATTAAAGCCGTCATATCTATTCATTCCCGACCAGTCAGCATGACCGGGTCTTGGTTTACGAGCTATTTCACTATAATCTTTCGATCGCTGATCCATATTTCTTATTATCATGGCAAGAGGGGACCCCGTTGTTTTTCCGTTTACATATCCGCTGAGAATTTCAAACTCATCTTTTTCCGCTCTCGGTGTAGACAGTTCGGATTTTCCCGGAGCTCTTCTTCTCATTTCCTCTGAAATAAATTTCAAATCAAGTTCAGTTCCTGCGGGTATTCCGTCAATATTAACGCCTAAAGCCGCTCCGTGAGATTCTCCGAATATTGATATACAATAGTTTTTCCCGAAATTCGCTCCCATTTTTCCTCCTATTTCCTTTCCTTTTAAAAAACTTCAGTTATATTTCCGCCTATTTTTTTAAAATCTTCCCAAAAGTGAGGATAAGATTTTTTTACACTTTCCGCTTCTTCGATTATAATTTCTTTCTCACATTTTATGGAAGCAACTGCGAGTGCCATGGCTATTCTGTGATCATTCCATGCACTTACTGTAACTCCTCCCTTAAATTTATCCTTTCCGTAAATAATAAGGCTGTTTTCCGTTTCTTCTATTTCGGCACCTATTTTATTCAGTTCGGTTTTAATTGAAGTTATCCTGTCCGACTCTTTTATTCTCAGCCTTTCAGCATTTACAATTTCGGTCTTTCCTTTACTTAACGCTGCAAGTACAGTAAGAATAGGTCCTATATCGGGACACTGGGATATATCTATTACAGTTCCCTCTGTTTCAGAAGGTCTTATGATAATATGGTCATCGTGTATCTCAAGGTCTGCACCCATTCTTTCGGTTATTTCCACTATTTCTCTATCGCCCTGTAATGACTTTTTATTAAGGTTCAGGCATTTGATTTCATTACCCTGTTTTCCTGCTATTATTCCTGCAACTATCCAGAAAGCCGCTTGAGAATAATCACCTTCAACAGTATAATTAAACGGCTTATATATCTGATTTCCTCTAATTTCAAAATTTTCATATCCGTTATTTCTCACTTTTATTCCTGCCAATTCCAGTATTTCCAGTGTCAAATCCACATATCCTTTAGACTCGAGAGTTTTATTCACTTTTATTTCGGAATCTCCTTCAAGTAAGGGTAAAGCATAAAGCAACCCCGTTATAAACTGTGAACTTATATTTCCGTCTATTTCATATGTTCCCGACTGTAATTTTCCCTTTACTTTTAAAGGCAGCCCTCCTTTTTCCGTTTCATAAAAAATCCCCTGTTTTTCAAATATTCTGTAATAGGAATCAAGAGGTCTTTCTGCAAGTTTTCCTTTTCCGTCAAATATAAATTCGTTTTCCGACGTAAGTCCTACAGGTATTAAAAACCTCACTGTGGAACCTGATTCATTACACTGAGTATATTTATCATCGGGAACTATTTTTCCTCCGTTTCCTTTTATTACAAGGGAATCTTCTCCTTTTATAATATCTGCACCCCAGTTTTCCATTATTTCCGTAGTAGTTTTAATATCTACTGAAAATTTTAGATTGGAAATCTCGGATTTCCCACTGTTTTCCGCTAAAGAAGCTGCTATTATCGCTCTATGGGAATAGCTCTTTGACGGGGGAATTTTTATCTCTCCCTTTAATGTTCCGGGTTTGATTTTCACTTTCATTTATTTTATCCTCTTTTCCATTATTTTTCTTATTATTTTCGTCATTCATATTTTATATTAAGGTGTGTATGAAAACTCAAAATCTATAATATTTTCAATTTCTTTTTTGCTTTTTAAATTAACAGAATTATAATAAAATCGACATTCTATTTTTTACAATTTTTAAAATCTCCGTTAAAAATCCGTTATTTTGACAGTTTTCAGCTATACCTTGACAGAATGTCATTTTCCTGTTTTTTATTCAAAAATTTCTTTTTCCTTCATTTTAATTATTTCCGCGTTTCCTATTTCCTTTAAAAACACGAAATTTATTCCGTCATCTACACTTTTTTTATCTCTTTTCATTATTTCAGCTATTTCATTTCGGGAATATTCTATATCTGTGGGAAGATTCAGTCCTCTCAGTAAATATTCCAGTTTTTCGGAACAGCCTTTTTCAGTAATTCCTTTTTTTTCCCCTATTTTTACCATGTGTGTCATTCCTGTGGAAATAGCTTCTCCATGGGAATATTTTTCATAATCGGTATACTGCTCTATGGCATGCCCTATTGTATGCCCGAAATTCAGTATCATTCTTAGTCCGCTTTCTTTTTCGTCTTTTTCCACTATTTTCTTTTTTATTTCACATGACTTGTATATTAAATCCGTTATATTTTTCATCAGCTCTTTTCTTAGTATCTCTTTATATTTTCCAATATGTTTCTTTCCATTCTCAACGGTATTTTTTACAATATCCGTAAGTTGTCTGAATAGAGCCTTATCGCATATACATCCGTATTTTACTATTTCTGCAAATCCGTCATAAAAATACCTGTCTGTAAGCGTATTTAAAAATGACGAGTCAATCAGTACAAGACGAGGTTGATAAAATGCTCCTACAAGATTTTTCCCTTCAGGCAAGTCAACTCCCACTTTACCGCCTACACTGCTGTCTACTTGGGAGACTATCGTTGTAGGTATCTGTATAAAATCAATTCCCCTTAAATAAGATGCTGCTGCAAATCCTGCAATATCTCCCGTGACTCCCCCTCCGAAAGCTGCTATCATATCATTCCTTTTTATTCCCGCTTTAATCATAGCTGAATAAATTCCCTGCATAACTCCGATGTGCTTATTTTTTTCTCCTGCTTTCAGTACATATACCGTATATTTAAAATATCCGAACATTTCATCATACTTATTTTTATATATTTCATGAACATTACTGTCTGTTATTACAAATAAATTATTTCCTGAATATACTTTTTTTATATACTCTGAAAAATTTTCCGTATAATTTTCTCCGATAATTATGTCATAAGAATTTTTCCCTAAACCTACATTAAGTTTTCTCACTTTTTTCTCCTTCCATAATTATTTTAATCTGTACCTTTTTATAATTTCTCTTTTTATATAAACAGGCTGAAACTCTTCTTTTAATATATCCATTATTATTTCATCATAAGTTTGCCCCATTATTTCTATTTTCTTTCTAAGCCTTCCGACTTCCCTAAATCCCACTTTTTTATAAAGGTTATAGGCAATCTCATTATATTCAAATACACTCAGGGATATACTTCTTAAATTAAGAAGGAAGAAACCGTAATCAAGTATAAGATTTACCGCTTCTGTTCCGTATCCTTTCCCCTGATGCCTCTCATTTCCGAGCATTATTCCTATTACTCCTGCTCTGTTTATAAAATCAAGGGAATTAAATCCTATATTACCGAGCAACTCATCATTTTCGACTAATCTCACTGCAAAATTTTTTTCTTTTTTCAATAAAGTTAAAAATTCCTTCTCACTTTCAAAATCTACAATTCCTGTATAGGCAGACTGACCAAGTCCTACAGAAACTTTAATATCATTAACCATGTGAGTATACTTTTCCGCATCCTCAAGAGATATCGGTGACAGGTATACATTATCCCCTGTTAATTTTCTTATATATTTATTTTCCATAATTTACACCTCTTATTTTTATTCAATATACTTTTAAATACTTTGCAAGTGTCGGAAAATCTTCCATAAAAATTAATCTATTTTTTCCCTTCTTAAAGTTGAAGCAATGAATTTTTCCTTTAAAATTTCCGTATTATTATTTTTAAGTGCAGTTTTAATTATGTCAAGCTCATTTTCAAACTGTTTAATTACTTCAAGGAGATTTTCCTTATTTCCCATAAACAACTCGGACCATAAATCTTCATTTATTTTGGCAATTCTCGTTAAATCTCTGTATGAATCTCCTATGAATCTGTCAGTATTATATTTCTGATTATCACTGTTTACAAGAGCAACAGCAATAGCATGAGTAAGCTGGCTTGTAAAAGCAATTATTTCATCATGTTCCTTTCCCGTAAGCAGGCTCACATTTTTAAATCCTATATTTTTTATTATTTCCGTTAAAAATTCCACATTTTCCTTTTTATTTTCATCATTTTTTATAAGTATATAGTTGGCATTTTTAAAAACTTCCGAATCGGCAAAATCAATTCCTCTTTTCTCTCTCCCTGCCATAGGATGTCCGAAAATAAAATCAATATTTTTACTCGATTTTTTCAGAACAGGTTTCAAATCTTCCATTATTTTCCCTTTAATTCCCGTAACATCGGTAACAACTGCTCCTTCTTTAAAATCACCTATATATTTTAAAATAAAAGGTTTCATTATTTCAGGATAAAGAGAAATTATGACAAGGTCGGATTTTCCAAGGGGGATTTCAGGATTTGTAAATCCTTCTGTTATAATTTTTCTTTCTTTTGCTTTAAATAAAGTTCTCTCATCAGTATCCACTCCGAAAATCTCCTTAACACCTATATTTTGCAGACTGTGTGCAAAAGAACCTCCTATTACTCCCAGACCTACTATTGTTACAACTGTTTCGGATATTCTCTTTTTATAATTAATATTTCTGTTTTCACTTTTCATTTTCTCCTGCTTTCCCAAAATACAATTCCGGTTTATTTAAAACTTTTTCCTAAAACACTTGCTACCGCTTCCACATCTTTCATCAAATCTTCAAATACTTCAGGTTTTAATGACTGAGGACCGTCAGAGAGTGCCTTATCAGGTTCAGGATGCACTTCGACCATTAATCCGTCAGCTCCTGCTGCAACACCTGCCATTGCAAGAGGCTTTACCATCCAGAATTTCCCCGTCCCGTGTGCAGAATCCACTATTATAGGCAAATGACTTACTTTCTTTATCATAGGAACCGCATTCAGGTCGATTACATTTCTATATGCAGTTTCATATGTCCTTATTCCCCTTTCACACAATACAACATTTTCATTTCCCCCTGCAAGTATGTATTCTGCAGACATGAGCCATTCTTCTATTGTGGCACTCAATCCCCTTTTAAGCAGTACAGGAATCTTAGTTTTTCCTACTTCTTTCAGTAAATCAAAATTCTGCATATTTCTTGCACCTAACTGTATCATATCCAGATGAGGTCCGAATTCATGGAGCTGTTCTATGGACATTACTTCACATACTATAGGCAGACCTGTTTCCTCTTTAGCCTTTTTCATAAGTTTTATTCCTTCCATTCCCAACCCCTGAAAAGCATAAGGAGATGTTCTCGGCTTTACTACTCCTCCTCTTAGTATATTTCCTCCTGCTTTTTTTACGGCTCTTGCCGTTTCCAGTATCTGTTCCTCACTTTCTACCGAACACGGTCCTGCCATCATTACAAGATTATTTCCTCCTATTTCCACATTTCCGACTTTTACTGTCGTATCTCCTGATTTAAATTTTCTCCCTGCTCTTTTATACGGTTCCTGTATTCTCTGAACATCAAGTACATAATCAAGAGACTGTATATGTTTAATGTCTATAGTACTTATATCCCCCACCAATCCGAGTATTGAATATTCCTTTCCTCTGATAAGTTCCACTTTTACTCTATTTTCATTTTCAAGTCTTTCAATTATCCCTTTTAATGTGTCATAATTTACACTTCCGTCAATTTTTATAATCATCATTTTTCCTTTCCTTCTAAATACCGGATTTTAGCATTATTTAAAAAATATTTTGCCGGTATAATTTAAAATTTTTCAAATATTTTATTTAATTCAATCTTTCATTTTTCATATTGTCAGGTTATACACTCTGTAATTTCCGAGAATTTGGAGATAGTTCGATTTAAGGCGTATTTTTTCAAGAGCTTCCTTAACTTTTCCGTCTTTCAGACTTCCTTCAAAATCAATATAAAAATAATATCTCCAAGGTTTGTTTATTATCGGTCTTGATTTCAGGCTGACCATATTCAGACTGTAATCCGAAAATATTTTCAGCAGATCCATTAATGCCCCCGCTTCATTTTTGGTACTTGTAATGATACTTATTTTATTACTTCCCTCCGAAATAATATTTTTATTGGATATTACGAAAAATCTCGTATAATTTTCCTTTGAATCATTTATATCCTCTTTCAGTAGTTCAAGATTGTACATTTCTTTCGTTTTCATATTTGCTATACATGCATTTTCCGGAACTCCCGTTTCCATAATATATTTTGCACTGAGTGCAGTATTTGACATTTTTACGGTTTTCCACGAAGTATGATTTTCCAAAAACTTGGAACATTGAAGAAATGCCTGCTCATGAGAATACACATTTTTTATGTCGTCTATTTTGCTCCCTTTTATTCCCAGCAGATTATGTTCTATTTTATGTTTTACTTCTCCTATTATATATATGTCTGCATTATTTATAAGGTCTATACTGTCCCTTACTTCTCCTACTAAGGAATTTTCAATGGGAATAACTCCTATATCCATTTCACCTGTACTTACTTTGCGGACTAATTCCTTATGGGAATTCCAGTTATAAATATTTTTTTCAATTTCTTCATATTTCCCCGAATTTTCACTATTTCTTATTAAATTTATAAGAACTTCATAAGCATAAGAACCCGGTATGCCTGTATAACCTATTTTTTTGCCGTAAAATTCCAGATTGTTTACATACTGTGCAGATGTTCCCCTTTTAAAGTTTCCGTATTCCCTGCCTGTATCCATAATATCCTTTAATATAAGTTCGACATATCTTTTAAAATCTCTGTCCCCTATATTATCAATATTTTCTTTTATTATTTCCGTTTTCGTATTTTTATCCGAAAATTCAAGTCCTTTTTCTTTTCCTGATATTATTTCTTCCATTATTTCAAATCTTTTTCCGATTAATTTTACAAGTTCACTGTCTATCATATGCAACTTTTTATTTATTTCTTCCAAATCGGAAAATTCTTTCTGAAATTCTTTTTCTTCTTTACTTGTATTATTCACGGCAATCCCCTTTTCAGTTTAAATTTCACTCTGCCCTGTTTTTATTTTTATTCTGAGTTTCCGACAGTTATTTCTGATTATTATACCATTATCTACATTTTCTTTCAAAATTATTTTACTATACAACAATTATTGAAGTTCTTCATTTTTTACAGTTACTTTTTCGGTAAAATCTGCATTTGATATTTCATTAAATCTTTTAGTTATTTTATTTGACGTTGTCGTTATATTCTTTACATCTCTCGTTACTTTTTCAATGTCTTTTTCAAGAATACTCCATCTTTCCTGATATCTGTCGAATTCCTTATTCAGCTTCATCAACTCTTCCTGAATAATATGTGCGTATTTGTCTCTTTCAATGTTCATCATTATTACCTGCAATGTCGTAAGAACGGACATAAGAGTTGTAGGCGAAGCTATTCTGACATTTTTCCTGTATGCATATTCTATTATTTCCGTATGGTAGGCATTTATTTCGGCAAACACGGCTTCAGCAGGTAAAAACAATATAGCCTGTTCGGCTGTTTCTCCCTGAACTATATACTTTGAAGAAATATCATCAATATGCTTTTTCAGATTTAACGAAAATTCTTTTCTTGCACTTTCCTTTTCCGGAAGTGTAAGTTCGTTATCATACATTCTTCTGTAATTTTCAAGGGGAAATTTGGAATCAATAGCTATATTTCCCATAGGCTCAGGGGCGAATATAACGGCATCAGCCATTGTTCCGTTGGACAGTTTATACTGTTTTCTGTATATTTTATCGTTTTTTTCTCCGAATATGGAACCGAGTATCTGATACATCTGTACTTCTCCGAATATTCCCCTGCTTTTCTTATCAGTCAGTACATCCTGTAAAGAGACGACATTACTCGACAGTGCTTCGATTTTTTTCTGGGCTTCATCAATTTTGCCGAGTCTTTCCAGTACATTTCCAAAAGTTTTTGTCGTTTCTGCAAAACCTTTGGATAAACGTTCCTCCACTTTTGTGTTCATCATATCAAGTCTGTTTTCAATTTTTCTGTTCAATGTTTCAAAATCATCATTTATTTCCTTTTTAAATTCGTCCTTAAATTTATTAATATTTTCCGACAATCTTTGATTATTTTCATTCATTGTCAGACCTAATTTCGTCCCGAAGTCCGTAAATTTTATAAGTAATTTCTCATTATTCCCCGATAATTCTCTATTAAGCTCGTTAATTCCCTGCAACAGGTTATTTTTTGTATTCAAGGTTATACTTTTTTCCATTTCACTGATTTGCTTAAAATTTTCAGTTATATTTTTTTCGGTACTTGCTACAAAACCTTCTGTCAATATTTTCTCAATTTCATCTTTTAAATAGAACAGTTCTTCCTCCTGTTTTTTACCTGTTTTTAAAATATAGAAAAGAATCGCTGTACATAAAAGTCCCGTTATTATAACTAATATAAGAATAATACGGTCGTTATTTTCCATATGGTTTCTTAATATCTGTATATTATTTATCGTTTCAGTTTCCATTTTTTCTCCAATCCGTTATTAAGTTCCCTATATATTTTTCAGAAGTTCCTTATCCTTAAACAGCGTTTTTTCCTTTATATTTTCAAGAAGTTCTTTTTCTTCTTCAGTCAAATTATTGAAAATATTGCCGTAATAGTCAGAATTCTTTCCTTCAAATCTGTTTATGAACGTTTCAAGGGAAAGAGCTTCAGGATCATATGCTATCTGATATTTGGCTTCTTCATTTTTGTCCGTTATAACTTCATTTACAAAATTCATTTTTTCAAGTTCCGACAATATATCTTTTATAAACAGTGCCTCCATTCCCAATTTTTTAGTCAGTTCACCGTGCGTATAAGGTTCTTCCTTCTGTTTAAATCTGTTTATTATCAGTGATAAAATCAACAGTCCCGCTTCTTTTTTCAATTTTATCGGCATTTCAATTCTTTCATTATATAAAAATTCGTCGGATGTCTGTATTGAAAAAGCAATTTGTCCTCCCAACAGTATAGTTACCCATATATATTGAACCCATGTAAGAAATATAGGTATTAAAGCCAAACTCCCGTAAATGGCATTGTATCTCGTAATGAACGACTGAAGCCATGTAAATGCAAATTTCAGTATAAAACAGAGAAATGCCGTTATTATTCCCGATATAAGAGCAGGTTTTAATTTTACGTTAGTATTCGGTATTATATAAAATAAAAGTGTAAACAGAAATATATAAAACAGAGGTCCTAATATGTGCAAAAAAACATTTATAATAATCGCTCCTCCGAAAAAAAATGTACTCATTTTTTCAGCAACAAAAGAATTTGTTGCTATTATTACAATGAACAATATCGGACCTAAAAATACTATTGCCACATAATCTACCACTCTTCTCGTTATGGAACGATTTTTGTTTATACGCCATATTTTATTAAAGGAATCTTCAAGCATCATCAATACTTTTATAGCTGAATTAATTAATATTACAACTCCGACCCCTGTAAGGATACTTCCCTCAGTAGACGCCAGAAGCTTGTTCGCTATATCAAGGACAGTCCTCACCATTCCCTCGTTTTGCGGTACAAGATCAAATATTTTCTGTATGAAGAGCTTATCAAGACCGAACCCTTTAGTAATTCCGAGAATTAATGCCAGAACAGGAAATACTGCAATCATCGAAAAATATGTCAATGTACATGCAAGTATTTGGGTTTCTCCGTCACTATAATTTTTGTAAATGAGATTTATCATCTGGAACATTTCTCTTATATATTTTTTTATGTTTTCTTTACTCAGTTTTTCCTTTATCCTTAATATATCGAATTTCAGTTTCATATATTCTCCTTTAATTTCAAAAGGTTTTTTTCGTTGAAATAATTTGAATGTTGGGTTTTTACTTATAATTCAAGTATATATTTCTATTATTACAATCTAACTACACTTTCACTTAAAACCATTTCTAAATTTTAAGCCCCCTTCAACATTCAAATTTTACAGCGTGAAAAATGCAGGGAGTGAGCGTCGTAAAAACATCCTTTTTGTTTTTACAGCGAACGGGCATTTTTGAGCTTTAGTAAAATTTGAGTTGAACAGTTTTTTTGCTAAGCTTTTTTTTCAAAAAAAGCGTGAAAACTGTTTTTTGATCGAACTTTTTTACAAAAAAGTTCGGTTTCTATTCTATATTAAAAAACTCTCTCTCATTAAATATTTCCTCAAGAATTTCATTATAGTTTTCTATTTTTTCTTCTTCGGAAATTATATCTTCTAATTTAGGATTTGTAACAGGATGTTTCGGTGCAAATATAACACAAGAATCTTCATGAGGTTCTATTGATTTTTCATAAGTTCCTATTTCCTTTGCTATTTCTATTATTTCCGTTTTATCCATTCCGATAAGAGGTCTGAATACGGGAATTTTTTCCATTGAGGCATTTGTACATGTCAGTCCTCCTAAAGTCTGGGAAGCTACCTGTCCCAAGCTTTCCCCCGTGATAAGTGCCTGATACTGCATATTATGTGACAGCTTTTCCGCCAATCTCATCATTGCTCTTCTTGTCAGTATTGTAGCAAATTCTTTTCTTGTCTTGTTATTTATTTCTTCCTGAATTTTCAGTATATTTATTGCATAAAGTCTGCTTTTCCCTGTGTAAATCGACAATATTTCAGTCAGTTCCCTTATTTTCTCAAGAGCTCTCCTGCTTGTAAAGGGAAAGCTGTGGAACGTTACAAAGTTTATCCTCATTCCCCGTTTTGCCATCATAAATGATGCTACCGGACTGTCAATCCCTCCTGAAAGCAGAACGAGACCTTTTCCTGTAGAGCCTGTAGGAAGTCCTCCGTAAGTTTTTACTCTTTCAGTATAAATGTATACATTTTTCCTTATTTCCACGTTTATAAGTATATCAGACTCTTTCATTTTCACTTTTTCAAAAGGACTGTTTATAAGTATATGGGCTCCCAGTTCCTTTGCATAGTCCATAGATTTTTTTTCAAATCCTTTATTACTTCTGTTTACAGCCACCTTAAAATTTCTTGCTCCATGTTCATAGGCATAATTTGCTACTTCCAGAATTTTTTCCTTTATGATTTCATCATCTCTTTCAATTTTAACCGATGGATTCAATCCTACAATTCCGAAAATTCTTTTCAGTTTTTCCAGAACACCTTCAATATCTTTATTTTCAACATTTATATACAGTTTGGATAGATCTTCCTCCAGCTTGAATTCATATCCGATTAATGCTTTATTTATCCTATTTCTTAACATTTTTTCAAATTGTCCCCTATTTTTACCTTTTAAAGACAGCTCTCCGTATGACAGTCCTATGGAATTTAAAAGGGCTGTATTCATGTAGTTCATTTTATATTTCCTTTCTCCTTTGATTATTTTCTTCATTATCCTGATTATTTAACTGAAAGCTATATCAATTTTTCGAATATCGGATAGGTGTTCCGAGCTTTCTATTTTTATATGATTAATAAAGTTAAAATCATAATAAATTTATCAGTTGAAAACAGTAATTCAATATTTATAATTTTAATTTTTTACCGTGTTTTTTTATCTTTTTAGAATACCTGATTTTGTATTACAAAATTTCTATTTAGTCAGAATAAATTTTATATTGTTACTTCTTTTTGATTGCAATGTAATAAATATTTTTAAATTTAAAAGTTTCTCTATCGGAAGTGTTACTTTGAAAAAATTACATATTGAATTATTTCATTTTTCTTATTTTTTCAACACTGCTTTTCAAAATTTCCACTACCTTATCAATTTCTGTTGAAGTATTTTCCCATGAGAAACTGAACCTTAATGCTCCTTCGATTTCTTCATTGTTCAATCCCATAGCCGTGAGTACTTTACTGTTTCCTTTTTTTGAAGAACAGGCGGAACCTGTGGAAACATAAATTTCATTCATTCCTAAAAAATGAGTAAGCACTTCACCTTTCACTCCTCTAAATGAGACATTCAGAACTTTCGGACTGGATTTCTCCGTGTCAAGCAAGGAATTTATTCTAATATCGCTTATATTCTTCTTTATTTTTTCTGCAAGGTTTATTTTCAGATTTTGCATATGTTCCATATCTTTTTTATAATTTCTATCGGCTAATTCTACAGCTTTTGCAAATGCAGTTATTAATTCTGCAGGCATTGTTCTTTTTACAATTCCGTTTTCAGAATTTGAACCGTAAATTACATTTGTCAATTTTACTCCATTTGCAATATAAACTGCTCCTATTCCTTTAGGTGCATAAATTTTGTGCCCGCTGACAGTTATCCCGTCTACCGGAATTTTATCGAACTTTATATCCGTACAGCCCAAGCCCTGTACAAAATCAGTGTGAAAATAAATATTCCTGTTTTTTTTCTTAATTATTTCAGCTATTTTTTCTATATTCTGTATTGCCCCTGTTTCACTGTTTACTGCCCCTATTGAAACTAAAAGCGTATCTTCCCTTAAAATACATTCCAGCTGTTCCAGATCTACAAATCCGTCTTTATCCGCATTAAGAAAATCCACTTCAAATCCTTCGGTTTCATAATGTCTGAATGTTTCATAAACTGAAGGATGTTCAATTTTTGTTGTAATCAAATGTTTCTTCTTTTGGGAATTTGCTTTTATAATTCCCTGTATTAGGAGATTATTACCGTCAGAGCCTCCCGCCGTAAAATATATCCTTGAAAAGTCCAGCCCTAAAAAATTCCCTATTGTTTTTCTCGCTTCTTTTATTTTCATAAATATCCCGTGAGAAAATTCATGAATTGCATCGGGGTTACCGTAATTTTTTTCCATTATTTGCGTCATTGCTTCTATCACTTCTTTTTTCGGTTTTGTACTGGCAGCATTGTCTAAATATATCATATCTTTTCCTTTTTCCTTAATCGAGTGTTTTTTAAGCTTAATTTTTATATTTTTTAGATTTATAAATTTCCATTTCTTCAAAAAACAAATTTTACTTGTTTTGTTTTATATTATAACATGAATTTCAGTAATTTTTATACTTTAATTTTGAAATTTAAAAAGAGCTGTTTCATAAATTAATTATCATGAAACGCTCTATAATAAAAGTGTTAATATAATATCTTTCAACATCCACTTTTTAAGTAAAAATATTCCACACAAGAAAATACAATATTACATTACTTTCCTTTAAGTTAAAATGATTAGCTTCCAAAGTTAAAAATTTTAACATACCTTCCTTATTTTCAGACCAAATTATGCCTATTACAATTATAGTTAAAAACATAAAAAATATCTTTGTTTGAAAAAAAGCATTTTTTACTCTTTCTCTACTATTTTCTACTATTTTTTTAATATGCGGTTTAATTTCTTCATATTTTTTTTGATATTTTTCTTCATATATTATATCAGAAAAAGTTTTAGACGCTTTTAAACATTTTTTACTTTCTAACATTTTTTCAACTTTTCTCATTAGAAATTCTTTATATTCCAGATTATTACTTTCTATTTCCTTTTTTATTTTATTTTCTATCACTTTTTTTTCTATATTTTTTGATGTTTTTTCCATGTATATTCTAAAATTTAAAATAATCCTTATGATATAAAAATATATACCCCCACCACTCATATATACAAAAAAAATATTAAAATTTTTGTTATTTATTTCAAAATACATTATTCCTAATACACAAGGAATAAATAATAAAAATGCTGTCTGCATAAAATTACAAAACTTCATAAAAACCCAAAAAGAATATTTTTCTCCTGCTAAAACTTTATTTATTATATTAAAAAACAACTGCTCTAATAAATCCACAATAATTAAACATAAAATTATACGAGCAATAAATATTATATTCAATTCTGTTATAATAAAACCCATTAAACTAAAACCTATTATCCTTTTAAAAATTATATTTTTTTCTAAAATATTTCTTAGCATTGTAATTTACCTTTCTTTCATAATAAAAATCATACTCTTATAGTAAAACTTTTTATAATCTAAACCTTCTCCAAAAAAAATAATTTGCTCAATAAAAATCCGCTATTGAACCTTTAGACAGGTTTTTGACTTTTACAGGCAAATTATTAATTCTCAGTTTAAAAAATTTAAATTGATAATATTTTCAAACGCTTTTTTAACAGCACATTATCTCTATTTTTCTAATTTATTTCAGGCAGTATAACATATGCTTCTTCTCCGATTCTTTTTGTATATTCAGCTTTAATTTTTTCTATTTCCGCTTCTCTTCTATTTTTCATTTCTTTCTTAATTTCATGAAGTTTGTTTTTTCTGTCATTTATTCTTTTAAAAAGTTTTTCTCTTGTAACGGAATCTATCTTACCTGTTCTTTCAAGATATCTGACCATATCTTCAAAAGTAAATACTTCATGATAAATAAGAAAGTCCATATTATTTGAAAGCATCAGATTCCCTTCAAAAGTATGTCTGTTTGAAACTCTCAGAATATCAGTCGTATCCAAAGATTTCCAGTCATACTTACTCATAGCAATTTCATGTACTTTCATCAGCTCCTTAATAAGAACTTCTCCCGTATCGGCAGTTGCATAATGTCCGTTTCCGGCTTTTGCTATATTTCTCAGATTCAACTCCTGTGAAGGATTAACATTAAATCCTATAATTCCCATAACAGGTTTTACATTCATACTTTCTATACTTTTTGCCGACTGTACAGGATCACCGTCACATGTTTCAATACCGTCACTTATAATATACAGTATATTCAGATTTTTATTATCCTGAAATTTCTGAAAATCTTCAGCTCCGAGCTTTATAGATTCTCCGATAGGTGTCCATCCTGAAGCCGAAATCGAAGAAAGCTTTTCCTTAATTCCTGATTTGTCAAGCTTTGAAATAGGACTTATAAGTTCCGAACTTTTACAGGATATTTCCTTTTCTGCTACGGTATTATTTCCTTTATGACCGTATACACGCAGCCCTACATTTACATTTTCAGGCAATGTTTCCAGCATTTTATATATGGATTCCTTTGCAATATCCATCATCGTTTTATCACCGATTTTTTTTACCATACTTCCGCTTGCATCAAGGATTATTTCAATATTAACCTCGGCATTTTCAATTAAAGGAGTTCCCGTAACAGGATTTATGCCGTCCTTTTTAAATATAATATATCCGTATTCTTTCAAATCTTTTGCACCTTTATAATCTGCAGCATAAAGATAAAGCAACTGAGAAAATATTTTATCGACTTTTTCATCACTTGCATTTTCTGTTTTTTCAAACTGATCCAGATATTTTTCTATTTCATCAAAATGTTCTGAGCTGAATTTATTGTATTCTGAATTTTCTGACGGAGCAAGGAGTCCTTTAGGATATTCGGTTATACTCTCATAATCATATACAGGTAGGTGATGTTCCGAAAACAGTCCCTTTTTATTTTGCAGTTCTTCCTCTGAAAGACTTTTGATAGCTCCGTTCTTCTTTTCTCCTTTTTCGGTTTCTGCCGTTTTTTTCCCGCAAGTAATTACACATAATACTAAAAGTAGATATATTATAAAATACAATTTTTTCCGTTTCATATTAAACCTCTCAGAAATTTTTATTTATTTTTCAAGGCTCTAAAGCCTGTCAGTCCTGTACATTCTGTACTCTATTTCAGGAAATATATTATCCCTATATTCTATTTCTTTTATCCAGCTTTCATCAAGCATTCCGTTTTTAAAATCTTCATATATTTTAAACAGTCTGTGCACATGGTCACTTATCTTTTTATGGGCATATCCGACCATTGTCCCCGTAAACATTATAAACTCCCAACAGGAAGTCTGTGCCATAAGCAGCTCCCTTGCCGCCTGATTTAATGCTCTGTATTCCAGCTCATTTTCAGGCTCTCTGCCGTTTGCCAGTTCTATCATTTTTTTTGCAGCTTTATGTAAATGTCTGTAAACATAATCATTTGAGCCGTCCATCCATACATCGTAATATCCGTTTGCACCCCAGCTTGACATACTTACATCAACTATCTGATTAGTCGGATATCTTTCCAAGTATTGATAAGGTGTTATTGTCGAAAAATTTGACTTGGCTGCCGCTCTGAACACCCATTCCAGAAAAATCGGACCTTCATACCACCAGTGTCCGTAAAGTTCTGCATCATAGGGAGAAACAACAATAGGTTTACGGTGTTTCATTTTTGACGCAAGAAACTCTATCTGTTTTGACCTGTTATTTACAAAGTTGTATGCGTGTTCCTTTGCTCTTCCATAAGCTGCATCAGGATCATAACATGCTTTAAAGCTGCCTTTTTTATCGGTAATGGCATGATACTTTATTCCCATATTTCTTCTTACACCGTCACTGTGAAGATACGGCTTTACATATTCATAATCGAGTTCATATCCTGCATCTTTGTGAAATTCCCTGTAAACACCATCTCCTGGATAACCTACTTCTGAACTCCACACTTGTTCTGAAGATTCAAGATCCCTTGCAAATGCAGCTACTCCGTTTTTTGTATAAACAGGCGAATAAATGCCGTAAACAGGTCTCGGATCACTGTGCATTATTCCATGTGCATCTACAAGAAAATATCTTATTCCATGTTTTTCAAGGAATTTATCCTGTTCGGGATAATATGCACATTCTGCAAGCCATATACCTTTAGGTTCTCTATTAAAATTTTTTATATAATCTTTCTTCGCCATGTAAACCTGTGCATTTACAGCTTCAGGATAATCTTTCATTAACGGCAGAAATCCATGTGTTGCAGTAACAGGAATTATTTCAAGATTTCCCTGATTCTGAAATTTTCTGAAAGCTCCTACTAGATCTTTCATATACCTGTCTTCATATACAGTTTTCGCTCTTTTATTGAACCATAAGTTATGTTCCGCCACTTTGAGCATATCAGGATATTCTTTTAATCTTTCTATTTCGAGCTCACAAAATTCAATCAGCTTATCCATATGAGCAAGATATCTTTTTCTTAATAAATCATCGTTCAACATATTTACAAGAGTTCCTGACATAGTCATTGTGAGATTCCACGGAACACTATCTTTCGTCAAATTTTCAAACATTTCCAGAAGTGGAATATACGTTTCAGTAATAGCTTCAAACAGCCAGTCCTCTTCTAAAAATTCTTTGTGTTCAGGGTGCCTTACATAAGGTAAATGTGCATGTAAAACAAAACTTAAATATCCTTTCATAACTTACAACCTCCATTTGAATTTTCTTTCATACTTAAAAACATTATATATTTATTTATACCATATTTTCAATTTTTTTCAATAGCTTAATATAAATAAATCTGATTTTTTCCCATATTTATAATTTATTCTCCTACAACACTTATATTTTGTTCAATATTCTTTATTTTATCAATATTCTTTAAATTTTTACTTTTCTAAAAATTTTAAGTCTATTTCCTATAAACTTTATTTCAGCCTTTTCATTTTTTCCTTCTTCTCCGTCTATACTTACACCTATTTCCTCGTTTACTTTTTCAACAATACAGCTTTTTGCCGTTAAAGTTCTCACATAAACGTAATTAATAAGTTTATTATTAATCAGATCAAGGAAAATCTGAGGTATATCAAAGGGATTTTCAATATTTTTTATTATTATAATATTCATTATTCCGTCACTCATATCGGCATTATCAATTATTCCGTCAAACCCTCCTACGCTTTTTCCGTTTAAAATCATATACAGTACGGACTTTTCACATACGGTTTCTCCTGTATCAAGGGTTATGTTCAAATCAAATTTCTTCATATTTGCAAGTTCTCCCAGCCCGCTTATATGATAAGCAGCTTTTCCTATAACCTTTTTCAGGTTTTTATCAGTATTATACGATACTTTTGTAAAAAGTCCTCCTGCATAGGAAGAAAGAAATACCGTACTGTCATTTATCAGTCCGAAATCCGTAAATTCAGCCTTTCCGTTTACTATATTGTCCATCCATTTTTCCAAATCATCTCCGAGATTTAAAGACTTTGCCAAATCGTTGGACGTTCCTGTAGGAAAAATAGCAATTTCGGGAAACTCGATGTTTTCATTATAAAGTTGACTTAAACTTCTGCTGAGCGTTCCGTCTCCTCCCGCCAGTATAAGAATGTCGTACTTTTTATCTTTCAGAATTTCCGTCAATCTGTCATATTTTGTACTTATACTGTAAAGAGTAAGTGTAATTCCCTTTTCCAGAAATTTCGACGTAATCAGATCAAAATTATTCAATATTATATCCGAATTTCCCGATTTCGGATTATATACAAGCAAAGATTTTTTCATTTTTCCCCTTATATTAAATAGATTTACGTTAATTTAAGGATAACGTATAATCCTGTTTTATTGTCGAGCATCTATTTTTCCCTATATTGTTTAAAAAGTTTTAACAAAAAATTTTCAACTAAAATTATTTCATGCCTGAAAACACTCTATTTTCTAAAAATTACAGGCTCCTCACCTCACACATTAATTTTTCCAAACATTCATTCCCGATTTTTTTCACCGAAATAATTTAAATATCGATTTTGACTTAGGGTGTATCTGAAAACTGTCAAAACAAATGATTTTTAACGGAAATTTTAAAAGCTGTAAATAACAGAATATCGATTTTATTATGACTCTGTTAGTTTAAAAAGTTAAAAAGAAATTGAAAATATTGTAAATTTTGAATTTTTAGACACACTCTAATATTTCCATTATACATTCCTGCTGCAGTTATGACTTATTATATTTTTTATTCAAAGCCATCTTTTATTTTTTTTAATTTTTCCAAACATTCAAAATTACGAAAAAATATAAAACTCCGTTAATTATCCTCAAATCCTTTAGGATCATATCCAAAGTTGAAAAAATATCTGAAATGTTCTCCGGGAGTTTTTGATATTCCCAAATACCACGGACCTAAAGGAGTTTTTACTCCGATTCCCAATCCGTAATTCCGTTTCTTTATTTTCCCCAAAGAAAAACTTTTATCGGATAAATTTGCATAAGCATAGAAAACATCTGCATAAACATATTTTGAAACATTATATTGGAGCTTCATTTTCCCCGTAAATATACTGTTTCCTGTCATTTTATCAGGGGGCAGTCCTGAAAATTCCATTGAATAATCGGACGTTTTTATTCCTCCCAGTTTAGGACGGTATGTTTCAGGGATTTTATCTCCTTTAACTGAAACATATGATATACTCGGAGTTACCGTTACTTTTTCCGTAACAGGAATATTTATTTCTCCTTTTGTATAGACAGATTTAAAATCGGCATTTTTTGAATCAGTAAAAGTATACGTTACCGTAAAATGTACTCCTTTTGTCGTAAATATTATTGAGTCTCTTGTATCATAAGTAAACAGTGCCTCATAATAAGGAAACCTCACTTTTCCGTTTCTTCTTTCGTCCGTATGTTTTTTCACATCGGATATCTGATACCCTCCGCTTAGCAGAAACAGCATATCTTTCTTTATTTCAAAACCTACTCCTCCGCTGAATTTTAACTTTCTGTTTTCATATTCAAAGTTTCTTCCTTCATAATTCTGATTTTTTATAATATCTTTTTTATGCTCAAATCTTGTAAGCAGAAGAGTTTTGGAGTCCTTTCCGATAAATGCCGACAAGGCTCCGTTCAGACTGTATTCATTGTTCACAATACCGTTTAATGAATATATGACATTGACATTATTGACAATTTTATTTCCTTGTGCTCCTATACCTAAAGCTGCCAGACTTTCATTGTTTACGTTACCTGATATTGTAAGATAATCTGACGGCTTTTCCTGCACAGATAATTTCAGACTGTCATTTTTCACTTCATAATACACTGTAGTGAAATTTCCGTTCTGATATATTTTATTTACTATATCTTCCATTGATTTTTTATTTAATTTTTTAGGTAAATCAGGTAAAAATTTTTCAAAATATTCCTTTTTGTATTTTCTGTTTCCTGATATTTCAATTTTTTTTATTTCATATTCTTCTTTCCAGCTGTTTCTGAATTCTCTTCTTTTTTTCTCCAGTTCATTGAACATGGAAGGATTGCTTAATTTCCTTATAGCTTCTATATTTTCCCGAGCAACTTTTTCTCCTGCCTCTATAATTTCCTTAATTTTCTTAAAATCTGAAGATTCTATTTTTTTAAGTTCAGGTGCCATATACAAATCGAGCATTCTTTTCTGTCTTTCCACTTCCTGCCTTCCTGCAATAGTTGCCGTATCCGACATGACATCTATAAGATTCAGCTTTGCTTCATCCTTTTTTGTAAATCCTTCTCCTACATTTACTCCTATTGTATAGTCAGCTCCCAGGACTTTAATATCCTGAACAGGTAAATTTCTGACTATTCCTCCGTCTATGTAAAGTCTGTTATCGTCCCTCACAGGAGAAAAAATTGTAGGCAGAGATAAACTCGATCTCACTACTGTAGCAATAGAGCCTTTGTCCAGCATTACCCCTTCTCCTGTTTCCAAATCCGTAGCAACTGCTGCAAACTTTCTTGGAAACTTACGGAAATCATTTATATCCACAACTCCGTAAAATATACTGTTCAGCTGCTCACTTGCCGTTTTTCCGCCCACTACTCCCGACGGCAGTTTAGGAGCAAAATTTTCCATAGGTAATACCGCCGAGTTTCTTTCTTCTATTAAATTTCTCAAAGCTCCTTTATCTTTTCTTTCGATTTTGTCGCTGAAAAGGGAAAACCAGTCCATTTCAGTAGCCATTTTTTCTATTTCTTCAGGAGTATAGCCTATGCTGTACATTCCTCCTATAATGCTTCCCATGCTTGTTCCGGTAACATACTGAACAGGTACTTTTTCCTCTTCAAGTACTTTTAAAACTCCGATATGGACAAGCCCTCGAGCCGTACCTCCGCTAAGCACAAGACCTATATTCTTATTTTCATAATTTTCAGCATTTTCTTTTTTTTCCCTCTGTCCCCTGTCCGTATCCTTATATTCTGAAATCCCTAAATTTGCTGTTGAAATAAATAAAAAAACCATATACATTATTTTTCTCATTCTTTTCATATTTAATCAGTCCTTTTTACAGAATATCGTATAATTCCTCCAGTTTTTCAACTGTATATTTCGGTTCAATTCCCTTTTCCTTCTTTTTGTTTTTCAGATTTACCCAGCAGGTGTCAATTCCGAAATTAATTCCTCCCTGTATATCTGCTGTAAGAGAATCACCTATCATTATAACATCACTTTTATTCTGATGCCCTAATTCCTTCAGCGTATACTCAAAAATTTCCTTATCAGGCTTACTTATTCCTATATCATCTGATACTGTTATTTTACTTATATATTTTCCAATTTTTGAATTTTCCACCCTCGAATATTGAACTTCCTTCATTCCGTTTGTTATAACGGCTATTTTATATTTTCCGTAAAGATACCTGCACAGTCCCTCGCTTTCATCAAAAAGAAAAGTACCTTCACTTAACCTCTTTAAATACTGTTTGGCAAAATCGGCTGTATCATAATTCAATTTCATTTTTTCAAATAATATTTCAAATCTTTTTACTTTCAGCTCATCACTTTTTATATTTCCTTTTTCAAATTCTTTCCATAACATTCCATTTATAATTTTATATTCATTTTTTATTTTTTCATATTTTTTTTCATTTTTGGCATCATTAAAATATCCGAAATCTTCAAATACTTTTTTTATGGCATATTTTTCAGCCTGAGCATAATCAAATAATGTATCGTCAATGTCTATCAATATTATTCTGTACATTTTATCCTTCCTTTTAAATTATATTTCAATAAATTTATAAT
>JAUNKI010000189.1 GCA_030532815.1 Leptotrichiaceae bacterium | reverse complement strand
TAATTTTATTTGATTTAATATTGCCTGTTGTTTTTAGGTTGTTACACAGCAAAATATATGATACAATAATTTATAAAATAAATCCAGTATATATAATATATAGTTAATATAACTTATATTAAAGTTAAACAGAATATATATAATTAAGATTTATTCGGAAATATTAAAATTATCCATATCTAAGAGAATAGGAGATAAAAATGGAAGAAATAATAAAAAAAATAAATGAATTTTCAAAAATGGCAAGAGAAAGAGAACTCACAGAAGAAGAAATGAAAGAAAGGGAAAAATACAGAAAAGAATATTTGAAAAAATTTAAGGAAAGTATAAGAGGGCATCTGGACAGCATAAAAGTTGTAAGGGTGGACGAAGAAGGAAATCCGATAGATGAAAACGGAAATAAAATTCCTGCTGAAGCATAATTTTCAGATACGGATTTTAGGTCAAATGAAAGGAATATACTATGAAATATAATTTAATATTATTTGATTTGGACGGAACACTTGTAAATACTCTTGAAGCTATTGCAAAATCAGGAAATTCGGCATTTGAAGAACTGGGGTTGAAAACATATCCTGTAGACTATTTCAATAACCTTATAGGGCATGGCGTGAACGGAATTGTAGACAAAATATTTAATATTGAAAACTATGATAAAAGCGGAATTGATAAGGAAAAAGTAAAAGAAACCGTAAGAAAGTACTATAAAAGATATTTTGACTATAATGTATGTCTTTATACTGAAATTGACAGATTAATGGATTTTCTTGAAGAGAATAATATAAAAAAAGGGATTGTTACTAACAAGGATCAGGAGTTGGCTTTAAAAACAACGGAAAGCAGACTTTCAAGATGGAGTTTTACTGATATAATAGGAGCAGACGACAGTAAATATCCGAGAAAACCCGATCCTTACGGAATTAATAAAATTTCAGAAAAGTTGGGAATGTCCAAAGAAAAAATATTATATGCAGGAGACATGGAAGTGGACGTGGAAACTGCCCATAATGCAGGAATAGACATAGTTTATTGTAATTGGGGCTTCGGAAATCGAAAAGGCGAGAAAAACATACCTGAAATTATAAAAGTATCAGATGTAAATAAATTTATAGAAAAAATTAAATAGAAAAATTTAATATTCCCTTTTTTATGTAGTAAATATGAGATTATTACATAGAAAGGGACTTTTCATATAGACAAAGTATTTAATTAAAGGTATAATTAATTAAGAAATATTGTTATACTGGAGAAAATAATGAAAGAAAAAACTGAAAATGGAGAAAAAATATTAATTATAAATACCGGAGGGACTATAAGTATGGTCCGTTTAGAGAACAATGGAGGAAAAAGCAGTTTAAAACCTTCAAAGTCATGGGACGAAGCCATACAGAACTATCAGTTTCTAAAAAAACTTAATGTGGATTATGCTCAGACAAGTAAGATTATAGATTCTTCAGACATGAATTGTGAATTGTGGATGGAAATTGCTGAAATAATTGAGAAAAATTACAGCAGATACAAAGGATTTGTCATATTGCACGGGACCGATACAATGTCGTATACTGCCAGTGCACTTTCATTTATGTTTAAAAATCTTAATAAAACGGTAATACTGACAGGAGCACAGCGTCCCATTCAGGAAATGAGAAGTGACGGACTTCAGAATTTACTTACATCAATTGAGATAATTGAAAAACAGGAGAAAAGTTGGGATAAGGAAGAAGGGCTTCCTGTTGTTCCTGAAGTATGTATATTTTTCAGGGATCATCTTTTCAGAGGAAACAGATCAAGAAAACTTGACTCGTCCAATTACTTCGGATTTTCTTCGCCGAATTATCTGCCTTTGGGACAGGCAGGTTCAAGAATAAATATATATAAAGACAGGATTATGAAAAACCCCTTAAAAGAATTTTATGTAGATTATAAAATAAATCCGAATGTACTGATGATTGATTTGTTTCCGAGTTTCAATCCTGAAATATTAAAAAGAATATTTTGTAAAAATAATGAAAATAACGAACTGAAGGGGCTTATTCTGAGAACTTACGGAAGTGGAAATACTCCTCAAAGTAGGGAATTTCTCGATGTGCTGAAATATATAGCAGATTCGGGAATAATTGTGCTGAATATAACTCAATGTACTGTAGGAAGTGTGGAACCCGGATTATATGAGGCAAATGAAGGAGTAACGGAAATCGGAGCCGTAAACGGATATGATATGACCCCTGAAGCGGCAATTACGAAATTTATGTGTTTACTCGGTAAATATTCCGATAAGGAAAAAATAAAGAAAAAGCTGGAAGAAAATATAGCGGGAGAGCTTACGAAATGACAGAAATAAATAAAATAAACACTGAAAAAACTGAAGTTAATAAATTAATAAGAAATTTTGAAAACACCGAATATTTCGGATATATGTT
>JAUNKI010000006.1:7864-22723 GCA_030532815.1 Leptotrichiaceae bacterium | reverse complement strand
GCCGCCCTCACACTCCTGCTACCGGCTACAAAATTTTTAATACTTCAAAAATACTCATTATGCTTAGAAAACAGCAAACTCGCTTTGCTCAAACAGCTGTTTTCCTGAGCAGCATAATTCGTATTTTTTCGTAAAATTTTGAATGCCGGAGCTTTTACTTCTATTCAAATTTTGCAATGTAAAAAATGTGTATAATTAAGTGAGCTTTATGAAAACACTCCTTAATGGATGAATATTTTTAAGCGACAGTAAAATTTAAGTTAAACCAGTTCTGGTTCTACTTCTCTTTTTTACTGAAATATTCTCTTACAACAGGTGCTACTTTCGTTCCGAACAGCTCAATGGATTTCATAGTATCTTCATGAGGTATGGAACCTATAGGCAAATGCAGCATAAATCTGTCCAATCCCAGATTTTCTATTACTTTAATCAGTTTCTGAGCAACATCATCAGGAGATCCTACAAACATTGCACCGTTCGGTCCTACCGACTGCATATATCTGTCTTTGCTGAGTTCTGTCCAATGAGCTCTCTCTCTGGAAATCTGATCCGTAAGAACCTTTGTAGGATAAAAATATTTTTCTACGGCTTCTTCACTCGTATCAGCTATAAATCCCCACGAATGAGCTGCCACTTTAAGTTTTTCAGAATTATGCCCGCTTTCCTGTCCGAATTTACGGTAAATATCTATTAACTGTTTAAATGCAAGGGGATTTCCTCCGATAATGGCATAAACAATAGGCAGTCCTTTTTCTGCAATTCTTAAAGTCGATTCTACATGTCCCCCTGTTGCAACCCATATAGGAAAATCTTCCTGAACGGCTCTCGGATATACCCCTTTTCCGTCAACATTCTGAGTAAATTTTCTGCTTTTCCAGTTCAAAATTTCATTCTTTTTTATTTCAAGTATCATATCCATTTTTTCGTTAAACAGTTCTTCATAATCTTTCAAATCATACCCGAATAAAGGAAAGGATTCTGTAAATGAGCCTCTTCCGAGCATAATTTCGGCACGCCCGTTGGATAATGCATCAACTGTCGAAAAATTCTGATAAACTCTTACAGGGTCATTTGACGATAAATTCGTCGTGGCACTGGATAAACGTATATTTTTAGTATTTACAGCTCCTGCCGCAAGGACAATTTCCGGAGCGGATACTGCAAAATCAGAACGGTGATGTTCACCTATGGCATAAATATCCAGCCCTACCTTATCAGCAAGCTCTATTTCTTCCACCATATTTCTTATTCTTTTGTCATGAGAAAGTACTTCTCCCGTTTTTTCCATCGGTGTTGTTTCTCCGAATGAACTTATTCCCAATTCTATCATAATTATATCACTTCTTTCTTTTTTTATTTTTTATTAATTATTTAAAATATTTTTCAGTTTTTCTACTTCTTCATCACTTACTCCGTGACCTCCGTCAAGAAGCAGTACTTTAAAATCATCATATCCGATATTTTCAAATTCTTTTTTTAATTTCATGACATCTCCTGCAGGGGCAATAATATCAGTTGCTCCTGCCGTTGCAATAATTTTATTTTTCAAAGGTTTTTCCTTAAAAGTCCATCCTAAATTACTTGGATGCAGCAGTATTGTCTTATGAGCAATATCCGGACGCTCCTGCAAAATTCCCAGTATAAAATTTGCTCCGTTTGAATACCCGACAAATATTATTTCTTTATTTTTTATAATCTCAAGATTATCCCATTTCTCCAGAAATTCTGAAATTCTTTCAGCTGCCTCAATCCTGTCTATTTTTTTATTTACGAGAGGGGCAAAAAATCTTCTGTTTTTTCCAGTTCCCACATTTCCGGAAAAACTGAGTATACTTGCATAAGGGTCCAATTCTCCTGTTAAAAACAGCAGACTGTTTTCATTTCCCCCTGTTCCGTGAAACAGTACAAATAATTTGTCCGTTCCTTCTATAAACATATGTTTCATAACAATCCTCCGATTTTATTATTCTGAAAATTTAAAGTTCACGTTTCTTTCAATTTCTTCCCGTTTTTTTTCTAAAAATTCAGGCAGGAATAACGGAATTTCATGAAATTTTCTTCCCTGCTTAGGAAAAGAATCCTTTCCTTTACTAAGAGGAGTGGCAGTTTCAAATAAATTATAATTCGGTTCCCTGAAATAACTTGAAACAATAAATTCCCTATTTACAATTCCTGAACTCTGAACATTTTTTTCATCCAGTTCCTTCTGAAGCTCTTCGAGATCTTCCACATCTTCCACACCGAATGCAATATGATGTATTCCTCCTGTACCTAAATGCTGAAGTCGGGATTTTTTATCTTCAATAATATGAATTTCATGCTTAAAAGGGCTGTCTTCAAATCTGAACATTGATACTTTAAAATCATTCCATACTGTTTCTCCGTATTTTTCAAATCCGTAATTTTCTTCAATTATTTTCTGTGTCGGTTCAGTATATCTTACACGTAAGTAAACATCTCCTATTCCCAAAATAGCATGTTCCTCAGGAATATCTTCAACGATAAAAGGTTCCATTTCCCCTATTTCCGCATTTCTGTACACAAACCCCAGTTTCTGCCCGTCTTCATCTTCAAATCTTAAAATTTTCTGTCCGTTATATGTTTCAATTCCGTAATGACATACATTAAAATCTGTAAGTCTGTTTTCCCAGAAACGTATGGAAGCTTCCGAACGTACTAAAAACATTGTCCTTTCAATGGAATTTGTCCCGAATGAATTTTCCCTTGTTCCCTTCATTTCAAATACAGTAAATTCAGTACCTGCTCTTCCTGTTTCATCTCCGAAAAATAAATGATACATATTCGGATCGTCCTGATTGACAGTTTTTAAAATCAGTTTCAATCCTAATATATGATGATAAAAATAATATGCTCTTTCAGCATCACTTGATAATACAGATACATGATGCAGTCCTGTGTTTTTCATTATAATTACCCCTTTTCCATATTTTATTTTTGTTTATGGATGAATTATAGCATTATTAAATTATATATACAAGTAGGTACTAAAAAGTGCTATAATATGAAAAAGTATACAATTTAAAAAGAGAGGTTTTGAAATGTCTGAAAAAATAAATATTGAACCTGATTTGTGCCGAACCGACGACGGACTTGATACAATTACGGGAAAATGGAAACTGCCTATTCTGCTACACATTATGAAAAACAGGACTATGCGTTTTTCGGATTTTATGAGGGCTATGCCTCAGATAACACAGAAAATGCTCACAAAAAATTTAAGAGAACTGGAAGATGACGATTTGATAAAGCGTATTTCCTATCCTGTCATTCCTCCCAAAGTGGAATATTCCCTTACCGAACACGGAAAAGAGCTGGAACCTGTCATTGATATGCTGCACCAATGGGGAATCAGACACAAGCAATATATACATGATAAATGGTCGGAAAAAAACAGCACAAAAACAGAACACGGGGAAGTGATTAAATGAATTTAAAATTGATTTTACTTAGTATAAATATATTCTGTATATTTTCATATTTTGTCATAATGATATATCTGCATGTTAAATTTAAAAATTACAATCCTGTTTTCCATGCAGTCAGTGACTACGGAGTGGGTAAATCCAAAAAATTACAGCTAGTGTCGGGATTTTTTTCCGTAATAGGCTCCCTTTCTCTAATGCTCGTATTTATGATATGGCATAAAAATCTTGACTATAAAAATCAGGCTGTATTCTGGCTTTTCGTGAGAGCAGTTTCAGTTATAGGAGTGCTTATTTTTCCTACGGATATTGAAGGACGGAAAAAGACAAAAACAGGATTACTGCATTATCTCTTTGCAATTATACAGTTTACTGCGGTAATAAAACTAACTATCAATCTAACACCTATATTTACATCTATGGAAATAAATTCAATTTTTAAAACCGTACTGATATTTTTAAATCAGACAGTTAAATATTCACTGATAGGAGTAGTTTTGGGTCTTTTTATTCCGCCTGTCAAAAAAGTTTTCGGACTGATAGAAAGAATTTTCCTGTTTTCAGGTACAATCTATTTTTTAGTTTTAAATATGATACTGATTAGCATATAACAAAATTTTTCAAATAAAAAAATATCTTTATTAATCTGTTTTCAATTAAGTTTAGGATTATATAAAGATATTTTTTATTTTTTACAATTTAAAAACACATTGAATCTTACTGATTTTAAATTTTTATCATTATACTTCTACTGAATAATCCATTGCTGCAAGTCTTTTATAATAACTCCATGTATCCTTAGCATTTTTCAGGTTCATTTCAAATAATGATTTTGCATGTTCAGGAAATTCCGAAAGAAGTGTCGTATATCTTCTTTCTCTTTTCAGGAATTCTTCATATTTATCCCATGCAGGATCTTTAGAGTCCAGTTGCAGCGGATTTTTACCTTTTTCCGCAAGTCTCGGGTCAAATCTCAATATCGGCCAGTATCCTACTTCAGTAGCCAGTTTTTCTTCAGTTTGGGACTTTCCGAGCCCTTCTTTCAGTCCATGTGCAATACACGGTGAATATGCAATTATAATTGACGGTCCCGGATAAGCCTCAGCTTCTCTTATGGCTTTTAAAGCCTGATTCTGATTAGCCCCCATTGAAATTCTCGCCACATATATATTTCCGTATGTCATGGATATTGCCGCCAAATCCTTTTTCTTTACAGGTTTCCCTGATGAAGCGAACTTTGCAACAGACCCCGCCGGAGATGCTTTTGAAGCCTGTCCTCCCGTATTTGAATAGACTTCCGTGTCAAGTACGAGGACATTTACATCATCTCCCGATGCAAGTACATGGTCAAGTCCTCCATAACCTATATCATATGCCCATCCGTCTCCTCCGAACATCCATATAGACTTTTTCACTAAGTACTGTTTCAGTTCAAGAAGCTCTTTTGCTGTTTTTCCTGTTTCCTTTTCCAACAGCGGAACTATCTTATCCCTTAATTCAGTTGTTTTTTCTCCGTCCGAAATGCTTTCTCTCCATTCAGCAAATAAATCGGCCAATTCAGGTGATACCTCATTTTCACATTCTATCATCATTTTCGCCATTCTCTGTCTGATAGTATGTACAGCCTGGAACATTCCGTAGCCGTATTCCGCATTGTCCTCAAACAGTGAAGATGCCCATGCCGGTCCTTCTCCGCATGAATTTTTCGTATAAGGAGTTGACGGTGCCGAACCTCCGTAAATTGATGAACATCCCGTAGCATTGGCAATCATCATTCTTTCTCCGAATAATTGAGTTACAAGTTTAATATAAGGAGTTTCTCCACATCCCGCACAAGCTCCTGAAAACTCAAATAACGGTTTTGCAAACTGTGAGCCTTTTACGGTTCCTCTTCCCATTATATGATCCTTGTAAGTTACATTATCAAATAAATATTCCGCATTTTCCACTTCATTTCTCTCTATTTGAGAATCTATAGGTTTCATTATTATAGCTTTACCCTTCGGTGCAGGGCAGACATTCACACATGAACCGCATCCCGTACAGTCTAACGGTGATACCTGTATTCTGAACTGTAAACTGTCAAATCCCTTTCCTATGGCTTTTATAGTATCCATTCCTTCAGGTGCCGCAGCCATTTCCTTTTCATCAATCAGGAACGGTCTTATTACCGCATGAGGACATACATAAGCACACTGGTTACACTGTATACACATGTCAGGCTGCCATTCAGGCACTTCCACTGCAATACCTCTTTTTTCAAAATTGGTAGTTCCGTTTTCAAATGTTCCGTCTTCATATCCTATAAATGCTGATACAGGCAAGTCATCTCCTTTAATGGCATTTATCGGATCGGCTATTTTCTTGACAAATTCAGGCTTATGGGCATCTATAATATCTTCATTTACTTCAAGATTTACCCATGAAGGATCCACAAAGATTTCTTCCAATCCTTCAGTTCCTTTATCTACTGCCGCCCAGTTCTTTTCAACTATGTCTTTCCCTTTTGTTCCGTATGTTTTTTCAGCATATTCTTTCATATACTTCTTTGCTTCTTCATAAGGAATTACCTGTGTCAGATAAAAGAACGCAGACTGCATTATTGTATTTGTTCTGTTTCCGAGTCCTACTTCCTGAGCAAGTTTTGTTGCATTTATAATGAAAAATCTTGCTTTTTTCCTTGCCAGTTCCCTTTTTATTTCATTAGGTATAGTTTCCACAACTTTTTCTTTTTCCCAGATTGTATTCAGAAGGAAAGTTCCTCCCTCTCTCAGACCTGATATCATATCATATTTACCCATATATGCAGGTACCGAACATGCCACAAAACTCGGTTTGGTTACGAGATAAGTAGATCTTATAGGATCTTTACTGAATCTCAAATGAGATCTTGTTACTCCTCCTGATTTTTTCGAATCATAGGCAAAATATCCCTGTGCGTATAAGTCCGTCTTATCCCCTATAATTTTTATCGAATTTTTATTAGCTCCTACAGTTCCGTCAGACCCCAGTCCGAAAAACAGACATGCCTTTACATCTTTATTTCCTGCAAAAATTTCTTCTTCAAGAGGCAGCGACGTAAATGTTACATCATCTACTATACCTATTGTAAACTGATCTTTAGGCTCAGGCTGTGCCAAATTTTTGTAAACTGCCAGAATCTGTTCAGGAGTCGTATCTTTTGAAGATAAACCATATCTTCCCCCTATTATAATCGGAGGATTTTCCATTCCGTAATACAATGTTCTTACGTCCATGTATAAAGGTTCTCCCAATGCACCCGGTTCTTTTGTTCTGTCCAGAACGGCAATTTTTTTAACAGTTTTAGGCATTGCTTCAAAAAAGTATTTTTTGGAAAACGGTCTGTATAAGTGTACAGTCAGAAGTCCTACTTTTATACCTTTTTCGGCAAGAAAATCAACTGTCTCCTTTATCGTTTCATTTACTGACCCCATTGCTACAATTACTCTTTCGGCATCTTCGGATCCATAATAAACAAAAGGTGCATAGTGTCTTCCTGTTTCTTTTGTAATTTCTTTCATATAATCATTTACTATATCAGGTACCGCTTCGTAAAATTTGTTCTGAACTTCCCTTGCCTGAAAATAAATATCGTCATTTTGTGCAGTTCCTCTTGTTACCGGATTTTCAGGATTTATCGCTCTTTTTCTAAATTCCTGAACTGCTTCCTTATCAAGTAACCTATCATACACTTCATAATCCATTACTTCTACTTTATTAATTTCATGTGATGTTCTGAATCCGTCAAAAAAATGCAGCATAGGAATTCTTGATTTAATCGCTGATAAATGTGCTACTCCTGCAAGGTCCATTACTTCCTGTACTGAACTTGTAGCCATCATTGCCCATCCTGTCATACGTGCAGCATAAATGTCCTGATGATCTCCGAAAATGGATAATGCCTGTGCTGACAGTGATCTCGCCGATACATGCATTACACCCGGAAGAAGTTCTCCTGCGATTTTATACATATTAGGTATTTTAAGTAATAACCCCTGAGATGCTGTAAATGTAGTTGTCAAAGCTCCTGCCTGTAACGAGCCGTGAACTGTCCCTGCCGCTCCGGCTTCAGACTGCATTTCAACCACTTTTACAGGAGTTCCCAGTAAATTAGTCTTGCCATAGGCAGCCCACTGATCAGTGTATTCAGCCATATTGGATGATGGAGTAATCGGGTAAATCCCGGCTACTTCGGTAAATGCATATGCCGCATGTGCCGCTGCTTGGTTCCCGTCCATTGTCTTCATTACTTTAGCCATTGTTCCTCCTAAAAATTTATCTAATTTGTAAAAATAAAAATATTATTGTTTTCTCAATTTAATGATACAATCAAAATATGCTCTAGTCAAGTGTTTAATCAGGTCCGAATATATTTTTTATTACTTTGACAATTATATATTTTGTGTTTCAAAATATTGTTTTTTGTTATTTTTTTAAAATTTTGTTTTATTTTTTGTATATTTACGGTAAAAATACTTTGGATTATAAAGTATATTTGATTGCTTATAACTACAAATTACATATATAATACTTATGATTAAACCACAATTGATTATAAAACATATATAATAAATTTATTTCACATAATCTTCCTTTTAAATTAAAAATGTTATTTGCTTATTTGACAATTTTAGTATATAATAATTAACATAAAGTGTGTATTTAACTAAATAAAATATTAGAGGTGATTTATAAATGAAAAAGTTTGGAATAATTTTAATGGCTCTGACACTTGCCACATTGTCATTCGGTGCAAAAAAGGAGAAAGTGGATACTACATTTACCTTTCAGAACTATCTGCCTACAGCTCCCGATGTTGTCAATGAAATAGCAAGAACTAAAAACTTGGACGGTTCGGTTATTGCCTATCCTGTATTCACGGGAAATACCAAAGTTGTGGCAAATATGAATAAAGCCGTCAATAAACTTGTAAACTCTTTCAAGGGAAGCAAAGACAAAACCTATAAAGTTGAATATAAAGTTGTAGGAAGCAACGATCGATTTGTAAGCGTGTTATTTACTATAGAAAAAAATGACAAAAAACATAATTCCGTTACAAAATCAAGTGATGCATTGACATTTAATGTAAAAAGCGGTAAGGAAATGGGACTTAAGGATATTTTTGTTCAGGGCTATGAAACTCCTTTAAATTCTCTTGTTAATGATAAGATCAGACAGTTCGGATTAACTGTAAATGAATCGGGAAAAAATAAATTTAAAGGGGTACATAAAGGGCAGAAATTTTACATGGAAGACGACTCCATCGTTTTATTTTATAATTCGGGAGAAGGACTTGACTTTGCAGACGGTCAGCTGTTTATTCCTTTCATAACAAGAGATTTAATCGGGATTATTAAATAAAATATTAAAGGATTTTAAAAACTGTTTCGGAAATCATATGTTCCTGAGCAGTTTTTTTAATTACAATTTTTTATGAAAACTCATTTCCGCATCACATCTTTTTTAACCAAAAACTGTCAACATAAATTATTCTATACTCAACTTTCTTTCCATGAAAACTCATCACTGTCCTTGCACTATTTATACCAAACTTTTTTCAAAAAAAGATTTCCAAAAAAACTTTTTTACATTTTTGGAAAGGAGTTTAACAAGGTCTTTCCGACCGGATCAAAAAACTTCAGATTCAAATTATTCCCAAACTCAAAAACGCTCCATTCATCGATAAATCACAAACTTGCTTCGCTCAGACAATGATTTTTCTTTACGCTCATTTCCGTATTTTTTTCGTTGAAATAATTTGAATGTCGGATTTTTACTATAATTTAAGTATATATTTCTATTGCAATCTAAATTACATAGTTATTTAAAATTTTTTCTTTATATTTCAGTTCTGCTTGACATTCAAATTTTATAATATGAAAAATGTAATGAGCAAACATCATACAAATATCCTTTTTATTTTTACAGTAAACAGGCATTTTTAAGTGTTAATAAAATTTAAACTGAACTATTTTTTATGGGAAAATAAAAATTAAAATAAAATTAACAAAAATAGTTTTAATTATATCCATAATATGTTAAAATAAATATACAAATTTTAAGGAGTTAAATATGAGAAATACTAAATGGATTATAAAAAACACTCTTAAAGACAAAGACATCAAAATAAATAATATTTCCGTCGACAAAGATATTCTTAAAATCTTATTTTCACGGGGAATAAAATCTGACAGGGATATTAAAAGGTTTCTCAATCCCAAACTTGAAAATATCCGAAATCCTTATGGCCTCAGTGATATGGAAAAAGCCGTCAATGAAAAATATATGGATATACGGTGATTACGACGTAGACGGCATTACCTCAACTTCGATTTTATATTTGGCATTAAAAAAGCTGAATGCCGAAAATGTAAATTACTACATTCCTATCCGTGATGAAGGATACGGTCTTAATAATGAAGCATTAAAAAAAATAAAGGATTCCGGAGGAGAACTCCTTATTACTGTAGATTGCGGAATTACAGCTCATTCTGAAATTGAATATACAAATTCAATAGGACTGCCTGTCATAGTAACCGATCACCATAATCTTCACGGAAATAAAATTCCTGATGCCCTTGCAGTTATTAATCCTAAAAGAAAGGATAACGACTTTCCCTTTGAGTTTCTGGCAGGTGTGGGAACGATTTTTATGGTCATCCTGGCTCTTTTTGAAAAAAACGGAATAAAGGAAGAAGCTTATAAGTTCCTTGACCTTGTGGCAATCGGGACTATTGCGGATATTGTCCCCCTCCTTGAGGAAAATAGAATATTGACTAAATTCGGCTTGGAAAAACTCCCTTTTTCACAAAATAAAGGTTTAAGTTTTCTTTTATATAAACTGTTCAACAGTAATTCGGGTAATTCCAATATTCCGAAATCAGAGTATTCCACTTATGATGTAGGATTTATTATTGCTCCGGTCTTTAATGCCGCAGGGCGTCTGAAAGATGCAAAAATGGTTGTTAAACTTTTAATTTCAGATAATAGCAGGGAAATTGAAATTATCGTAAAAGAACTGATTAATAAAAATTACGAAAGAAAAGAACTTCAAAACAATATTATTGAAATGATTGAAAAAAATATTGAAAGAAATAATATTGATAAGGATTTTGTAATAATCGATCATTCTCCTGAATATCATCATGGAGTTATAGGTATTGCAGCAGCAAAAATAGTTGATATTTACTATAAGCCCGTAATTATTATGGAAGTTAAAGAAGACGAAGGAATTGCCATAGGCTCATGCAGAAGTATCGAAAACTTCAACATTCTGGAGGCTCTCCAGTCCATGCCCGAGTTGTTTATAAAATTCGGAGGACATTCAGGAGCGGCAGGTTTCACAATTCCGATTAAAAATATTAAACTGTTTGGAAAAAAAATTAACGATTACGCTAAAAAAGTTCTGAAAGAAGAAGATTTTGTCAAAGTGATAAACATTGACAAGCAGATTCCCATACAAAAAATTTCATATGAATTTTTTCAGGTTATTGAGCTGCTGAAACCTTTCGGTTTCGGGAATCCGAGCCCTACATTCCAGACAAAAAATGTTCTTCTGGAAAATGTTAAATTTATCGGAGAAACTAAAAATCATCTTATGTTTGATTTAAAACAGAAAGGTTTTTCAAATAAAAATGCCGTATGGTTCGGGGCAGGAGAGTATTTTAAAGATTTAAGCCAAAATCTTTTTTACGACATTGTGTACAGGCTAAAAGTGGAGCCTTTTCAGGATAGATACTACACTAAAGTTTATGTTGATGACATTAAAATGTCAAGTTTAAAAGATGATACTTTATCTTACTATCATTCCTTATACAATACTTCCTTTCCTTTAAAATCCGTATTTTATACAAATATCAATTTGGAAAGAGATGTGTCTTTAACTGTTAAAACAGAGTTCGATCAGATTTCCCTTTTTCAGGGCAGAAAATTTGTCGGAAGACTTGACTATAATGTGTCAAATTTACTTATTCTTCTAAATAAATATTATAATTATAATTTTACGGTCAAAATTGAAAATATAAAAAAAACTGCGACTCACAATATAATAGATATTTTAATTAAAAGAGACTATATATTTGAATGTTATGAATATACAGAAATGGGCATTTTCAAAAAAATAAAGGAATTTTTAATAGGAAATATGGAATATGATAATTATACGAAACATCTTCTCGGTATATTTTTCAGGCAAAACCGTAATTTAATAATCAAAAATGACGGTAACTTTGAAAATATACTGAATAATTTTCTGCTTACTTCAGGAATTTACTATATGAAACAGACCGGTAAAAAAAGCAGGATAATTGTCAAAGATATGAAAAATTTTCCATATAACGGACTTCAGATAAAATCATATTTTGACATAACTTCAAAATATGAAACAGACTCTGACTGCCCTTTTACTTTCTTTTACAATTCAGACGAAGATTTTGAAAAATATGTTGATGATTTTGAAAAAAATTCTGATAATAAAAAATTCTGTATTTTTTCAGATAATATTTTAAAAAAGAATTTAAATGATAAGTTACAAAAATCTTTTAATTATGAAATAATAAATCTCGATATTAAAATACCTGAAAATATAATATTTTTGGATACTGTAAAAAAAGCTGAATTTAAAGATATAAAAAATATTTATGTGGAATATCTCCCTTTAGAGGAAAAAATCCGTTTAAGGGAACTGCTGCAAAAAGAAGAAATCATTTATTCGGATAAGTCAATTACAGAAATATTATAAATAGATTTTCTCAATTTACTAAAAGAAAAATACGGACTGCCTTATAGATTGAAAATAATTTACAAACTTTAAATACTTTATTTTTCAAAATCATAAAAATTATTTTTGAAATTTTTATGAATACACAATGACAGCAATATATTAAAGTTTTGTAAATCAATATTTTCTTTCAATTTACGGTGCAGTCCTTTTTCGTTTATCCTTGAAACTTCAGCAGCCTAACAAAATAATTTTAAATCTGTATTTATCTGCCGAAAACATTCTATTTAAAAATCTTATATTTTCTATTTTGGGAATTTTAAATATTCCGTTTCTATATTTTCAGTTAACCACACTTTATTTTTGGAAACGTAAAATTTTTTTCCGTCTTTGTACATTTTATCCGCCATAACAATTATTATACAGGGTTTCCCATGTCTTTTTCCTACATTATATACCGTTTCAATTTCTTCAGAAAGATGTACATACTGTCTGTTTCCTTTTTTCAGGCCTTCTCTTTTAATAGAAACCATATTTCTTTCAGCCGTACCGTGATAAAGTATTTTAGGAGGTTTTACAGGTTCCAATTCCAATTCAACTTTTAAACTGTGTCCCTGACATGCTCTTATTTTTGTACGTCCTTCATTAAATTGGTATCTTTTCTTATCATCTGTATTTACTATTTTTTCCAATATTTTAAAATCTATTTTCTGATTTCCTGTTTTATTTATTCCTCCGATTAATTCTTCAATGTCAGCCCAGCCGTATTTATCAAATTTTATTTTTATTTCATCAGGAGAATGCCTTAATATAAGACTTATAAATTTGCTCAATTGCTTTAATTCTGTAGATTGTCCTTCATCTTCTTTTTCTGTTTTCTTCATTTTTATTTGCTCCTTATCCTTTTTCCGATTATACGGGTTATAATGGAAATTCGTAATTTTTTCATATAATCTTTTAATTGCTGAATCTTCATCAGTATTTATTCTATCATAATTTTATTCATTTGCAATGATGAAAAGAACATTTATCTTTCCTTTTTAACAAAATTCAGGAACAGAAAGTCTGGTTTGTTATTTATATTTAAACTATTTATCAAACAGAATTAATAAAATATTACCAAAACAGAGACTACTTACAAAAAGTATGCATATATCCTTTATGAATAATTATAATTATGAAAAGACCGGCATCAATGTGTTCTGAAAACAGAAAAACAGATAACGGAATAAAGAAAATAATAACAGTAAATTACAGTATAATATGCTCTCAAATGAAAAAAAGAACAAATGCACCGTATTTAAATCCGCCTAATAATATATTTCAAATATACTGAGAAGATTATGTCATAATAAAATAAATAATTTATACAGTGTAAAAAAACGAAAATTATGGTTAAAAAAGGCGACTTCTATTTTTCTTCCAGTTACTTCTATTTTTTGTTTTTATTTATTTGCTCCTATAGTCTGACAGAATAAAAAAGGTATTTTTTTTGTTCTTTATAAAATATACTGAAAATAAAAAACAGTCAGTTTTTAAATTAATCAGAAAGCCTTGTTAATTAATACATTAAAGTTTAGTATATCCTTAACCAATTATCCATCAATAAAAATACAGATTTATTGTACTTTAGTGTTATTTTTTGTACTTTTAGATAAAAACAGTTCATATTATCTATATCACCAAAACATTCTAAACCCCTTAAAATCTATGAATGCAAAAAAGCCGACGCTGTGGATACGCCGACTTATTTGCTTTTTGGAGAGAAAATCAACTCGTGAAAATTGATTTATTTTAGTTATATATAAATATAGCTAAAACCACATTTAATGTGCTTCCCGTCTTTTTATTAGACTTATTTTTATTTATAAAAATATCTTAATTATCTTGTGCTTAAAAGTATTCCAAACTTTTAAAATACTTCTATTCCCCATTTTCTGTCAAATTTTATCTTTAAATTTTAAGTATCTTTTCGTCTGTTTCAACGGATCATATCCCAACAAAATACCTAATATAAAATCTTCTTCCGGAGTATATTTGTTAAGTGCTTTATTATTAAACATCTTTATAGTTTCAACACACTCTTTTTCTCCGAAAAATAAATTGATTTTATCACCACTTACTTCCTGTATATGATAAGTAACATCATTTTTTTCCAATTTTCTCACCATATCACTGACAGCTTCAACAGGTGCCGTATGCAAAACAAGATGTCTCAATCCTTTTTCCAGTTCATATAAATGGTGGGCAAAAAGTTCATAATTATATTTTATAAAACTTTTTTTAACTCCGTTGTCCATGCTTCTATCCTTTCATCAGTTAAATCCGACTGGTTTACTTCATCAATAGCTAAACCTAAAAACTTGGAATTTTTAACTGCTCTGGATTCACCGAAATCATATCCGTCCGTATCAGTTTCTCCTATTAATGTTATTCCTGAATTTTCAATTTCTTCATGTATAATTCCTATTCCGTCTATAAATGTATCAGCAAAAGTTACCTGATCTCCTGTTCCGAAATATGCTACTTTCTTACCGTTCAAATCAAGACCGGATAATGAATCCAATGCTGTCTGCCAGTCATCCTGTAAATCTCCGAATCCCCAAGTTGAAGTTCCTAAGATTAATACATCATAATCTCCCAATCTGTCTTCATTTCCTGAAATATTATACACTT
>JAUNKI010000006.1:0-7854 GCA_030532815.1 Leptotrichiaceae bacterium | reverse complement strand
ATCAAGCTTTTCAGCTATTCTGTTAGCGATATCTTCTGTAACTCCTGTTGTTGAACCATAAAAAATACCAATTTTTGACATGTCTCTTTCCTCCCATTATATAAATCTAATACTTATTATAAAATATACCACATTTTATTTTGATTGTCAAACTTTTAGCAAAACTAATTTTATTTCCTAATACTCCTATAAATTCTGTATCCTCCGTCGATTTCCACTGTTTCACAATTTTCAAAAATCTGTTCCAATTTTTTCTGAGTGCTTTTTGCACCGTGCTTTGTTCTGATTACACAGTAAAATTTCCCGTTTTTATTTAAATGTTCATAAGCTCCTTCATATATGCTGAATATAATTTCCTTTCCTGCTCTTATAGGAGGATTTGACAGAATTATATCAAACTTTCCTGATATATTGTCAAAAACAGAAGACTTTATTATTTCATATTCATTTATACCGTAATTTTTTAAATTTTCTCTGCTCAGTTCCAATGCCCTTTCATTTACATCGGACAATGTCATATGAAAAAGAGGATAAAAGGACTTCAATACTACTGAAACCGTTCCGTACCCACAGCCTATATCCAGAATATTTATTTTTTCCCTTTTTTTAAATTCCTCATTTTTCATAAAAGTTTTTAACATCAGGTCGGTACCTGAATCAACTTTTGCTTTGGAAAAAACGCCGTTATCGGTAATAAATTCAAATTTTTTATTTCCTATTGTATATTTTATTTTTTTTCTTTCAGATTTTATATTCGGATTTTCCGAAAAATAATGTTCCATAATTATTCGTATCCTTTCATTTTATATTTATAATATTATATATTTTATATGGAAAATTGTAAATATAAATTGACACTTAAACCTGTTTCTGATAACATTTATGTATTAAAATGATGAATATTATACAATTTACAAGGAGGAGACTGAATATGAAAAAAATTATAGAAATAGACGGAATGAACTGCTCCAGCTGTGCAGAAAAAATCGAAAATGCTTTATACGGACTGCCTGAAGTGGAAGAAGTGAAAGTCAGTCTTGATAATAAAAATGTAGAAGTTGATTTTTCTTCAAATGTGAATAACGAATTACTTTCAAACTTAATAGAATGTGCAGGTCATTTTTCGGTTAAGAATATAAAAGAAATATAATTTAAAAAACTGTAATAAGAGGCTGTCTTGATAAGCCAAAAATAATTCTTTAACTATAAATATTATATATTGTTAAAAATTAAAAAACACTGTTTTTCAATGGTTTTATAAAAACAGAAAAATATATAAAATTTATGATTAAATATGTTTTTATACCTTATAAGACAGCCTCACAAAACTTCATATTAAACTACAGTTTTTTACTTTATTTTCTGTTTCACTCTTTTATAAAAGTCAGTCTTTTTAATTTTTTTCAACAGTTCTTTCTCTTTAAAAGCTTTAATATTTCTTTCTTCACTGAATCGTTTTCCGAAAGTTGCAATTTTCAATACAAAAATATACACTGTCGCCTCTTTTTCTGCATTGTATTCTGCTATTTCCCTTGATATTTTCCTATCGGCTATGTGACTGATAAAATCATTAAGAAGACCTTCAGTATCTTCTACAGCTTTTTTTGCCGAACTTCTGATGAGAAAATTGTCCAGTTGTATTGAGTAGGCTTCCTCGTCGGAAATTCGGTATTTTCTTCTCATTTCACCATTTTCAAGTATTTCATCAATTCCGTCCAATTTAGCAATAACTTTTAATACTCTGTTTCTTTTTTCTTCTTCATTTAATTTACTGTTTCCGACTTCATCTTTACTATTTTTATAATTTAAATATTCCAGAAGATCTGCTATTTGAATATAATACTGATTATCGCTTTCCGATTTTACTTTTTCAAAATATTCATTTTCTAATGTTTCATCAGATCGGTTTACGAAATAACTTATTCCTAAAAGAAAATTTTTCCTATCTTCGGGAATATCCGCCTTTAAATATTCCGAAATATATTTTTTCCCTTTTTCACTTTCAAGAAGGTTGTTATTACCGTATGTTATTATTACTTTCTCAAGTGCAATATAGTTTCTCCTATCTTTCAGAAAAAGTTTTTCCCACTTACTCTTTATCTCATTTTTTCTATTTTTATCAATAGTGTCTGTCATAACCCAGTGGAGTCCCCCGATATTTCCTATTTCCTTATCAAGCTTTACCGTTTCATCAGTAATTTCCTGTTTTATTCCTACTTTTGACAATTCTTCCTGTATTTTTTCCTTCACCGTCAAAGCATTTATTTTAAAATGTACAGTTAAAATCAATATAAACATTAAAAGTAACTTTTTCATCTCTTCGTTCTCCTTTACATTTACTGATTTCCGTTATAAAAATTACTGACCGCCTTTAAAATTAAATATCGGTTTTACAACTTCCAGAATTTCCATTGTATCTTTTGTAGCTTCTATAATTTCATCAATATTTCTATATGCCATCGGAGCTTCATCCAGTGTGGACGCATTTACCGTAAATGTATTTATTCCTTCCATTGAAGCTTTGTACTCCGTCATGGATATATTTTCCTTAGCCTGTTTACGGCTCATTACACGTCCCGCACCGTGAGGAGCTGAGTTAAGCCACTGCTCATTTCCTTTGCCCACTGCAATAATACTTCCGTCCCTCATATTTATGGGGACTATGATTTTCTGACCTTTCCTTGCGGGAGTTGCTCCTTTTCGCACAATATTATCTTCAAAATCAATGTAATTATGTACGGATTCCCAGAAATTTCTCTCCTTAAAACGTATATTGAAAAATTCAAGAAGCTTTTTAATCATTATTTTTCGACTTTCACTTGCAAACTGCTGGGCAATCTGCATATCATTCAGATAATCCTTTGCCTTTTCCCCTGTAAGAATATTTGCCTCACGGTTATATTCGGCTTTAAATTTTCTTAAAAATTCTTCTCTATGATGAGGTTCCACATTTTTCAAGTGTTCGTCAAGTTCACTTTTATATTCGTCAACATCGAATTTCATCAGCCTGTTATAGTAAGTACATACATCCAGTCCGAATTTTCGGCTTCCTGAATGGATAACTATATAATCATTGTCAAATCCTGAATTTATTTCAATAAAATGATTTCCTCCCCCCAGTGTTCCGAGAGCATTTTTGTAGCTTTCAAATTTGCTCTGAGGTTTTTTCATTAACATTCCGCTGAAATCAAATTCATTTTTTGAATTTTTGAAAGTCCCTGTTCCTGACGGTATATTTTCATTTATAAATCTGTAAAGTTTATGCCAGTCTACAACTTTTACATTTAATTTGGGTATTTCATAAACGGACATTCCGCAGCCTATATCCACTCCTACCAGATTTGGAATGATCCCCTTTTCGGCATCCACTTTTGCCACAAACCCGATAGGAACATCTTTTCCCCGATGAGTGTCAGGCATAAGATGAACTTCATCATAAAGTCCGTAAGTACTTTCATAAACATCATTTACAAGTCCGTAATCATAATTTATAGCATGAATTACTATATTTATTTTATTTTTTTCCATAGTTTTCTTTTCCTCTGTTCAAATTTTTTCATTATTTTTTATTTTATTTTATATTTCCGTTTTTGTCGGAAATCGTCTTATAAATTAAAACCCATTCCTGCTTATGCAGTAAATTTCCGCTTTTATTATTTTCCTTTAACTTTTATTATTTTTAGTTTACCCCTTTTTTCTTAAATATTCTAATTTTTATTATCTTTACGGTTTTTACAGGAAAAACTGTTTATTTTATTCTTTATCAATACCGTAAAATTGCTCTGTTTGACAAAAATTTCCCCAATATCCGTCTAGTTTCATAACTTTAGCAAATTTATTGTTTAAAGATGACATATACACATTCTGTACTGCCTCGGCACATATTTGCATTCCGTTCCACTCCAATCCTTTTGTGGTACATCCATCTTCAATTAAAATTATGTTGTATCCTAAATCCTTTCCAGCTCTTACCGTCGTATCTACACACATATGAGTCATCATTCCGCATATAACCAGTTCATTTATACTGTCTTTCTGCAACTCCTTATGTAATTCTGTTTTAAAAAAACTATTATGAAAATGTTTTACAATAACTTTTTCCTTGCTCAGCGGTCTAATTTTTTCATGTATTTCAGCACCTTTTGTATTCGGCAGAAAAAATCCTGCCCCTTCTTTTTTTGAAATATGTTTTATATAATACACAGGAAATCCGTTTTTTCTAAAATACTTCAATATTTGTATGATTTTTTCAAGTACTTCCTCACTTTGAAATAATTCAGACTTTCCATTGGGAAAGTAATCATTTTGAACATCAATAATTATAAGTGCCTTTTTCATTTTATCAAATCCTCTCTGAAATTATTTATTGATAAAATAATATATTATAATTGACAGTTTGTAAATTACTTACTTTTTTGTATATATGCACTTTTATTATATTCTATTCCTTTTTCATTTAAAATTTTTTCCATTCCGTTATCAATCATATACTCTATTCCTATATTCTGAATAATTTTAACAGCACTTAACATTTTTTCTCCTCTTTCAGTCAGAAAATATTCAACTTTTAAAGGATAGCTTTCATAGGAATATTTATCTATAAAGCCGAATTCTTTTAACTCATGTAATTGTTCCGACAACATTTTTTCAGAAATTCCATTTATAGAATGCAGCAATTGTGAAAATGATTTTTTTCCGTTTCTTAATTGGAAAATAATAATAGTCTTCCATTTTCCCCTTATAATGTCATGTATAATTTCCAACGGACAGGTATAATTCCTTCTTAATTTCATTGATATTCTCCAAATTTAATATATATTAAACATTCAATACTGATAGTATTTATTTTAGAGCTGTCTCTTTTATATACGGTACTTTTGTAATAAATTTCAAAAATACTGATTAAAAGATATTTTTCAATTTACGGTTTATCTAATTGATTTTTACTTTAGTTCTTTTCTATATTCATGAATAAACTTTTTCATCGTACAGTTTTGATTTTCCGTATTCATTTCCTAAAAAATCCCCGACTAAAATTTATACCGTTTCAGTTATATTTTTCTTTGTCACTTTTTCCTCTATTGTTTTCAAAGTACCTATTACTGTTTTTCAATTAGATTATGTTGTTTTCTGGACTGCTGCAATAGAGACAGTCGCAGAACAATGCACGAATAGTGGACTTTACAGCTTTGTCTATCATTTACTCATTAAAATCGTCGGTACTCCTATTATTAATCCGAGTGGCTTTACAGCTTATCTATCATTTACACCAATATCTAGGCACAAAAAATTCCACGTATATTATGACGTCCGCTTTCTCTGTCCTTTTATCGTAATAAGCTCAGAATCTTCCAGTCCGGCTCCTATAAAATAAACTTTTTCCATGCTTTCTTTGTCTCTTCTTTAAAAATTTTTTATTTATAATATTTTTCTATACTTTATTTTTATATTTTATTTTATTAATGAAGAAACCTATGTAAAATGTGAAATTAATACATAAAGAAGACACAATATGAAAGAAATTTCCTAACTGTAATGTTTGACCGCTTCCTTCTCCCAGATATATTACAGCTTTATATGGAAATGTATATATTATTCCGTAATAATCCTCTCTATGTACATTGAAACCGAATATCATAAATATAATCAAGGTTATAATCCAGCTACTGAATACTAATATACTTATCAACTTTATTTCTGCATTATTGAAATATTTTTTTACAATATAACCGAAACACACATTCATAATGAAAATCGTTATTAAAACATTGTAATGAAATATACCGATTCCGAATATTCCGATAAAAATCCCGAAAAGTATTGAAAAAGAAGGAATTAACATATACATTCCAATAAACCATAAAATAATTTTAGAAATTTTAAATAATCGGGATTTAATATTTATTCCCTTTTGAACAATTCCTAATATAAAAAATCCGTTATACAGACATAATTTTATAACTCCTATAATATCTATACGAAATAATAATAATACTGCTAAAATTATAAAAAATAAAGATATTTTTAAAACTTTATCATTTTCATATTTAAACTTTGTTCCTGAAGAATAAAATCCTATACAAATAACAATCCCTGTTCCTATTGAAAGTATCCCACCGAATAATAATCTGAAAGGTAAGTCAAATCCATAATCCCAATCAAATCTTCCAACTAAAAAATAATATGTAAACAATAAAATCTGTGTGAATACAAATAAAACCTTTTTTGTTTTTACCATTGTTATAATCCTCAAAATTTTTTTTATTTTCTATTTTTTTCCTTTCCTACATTGTTAAATTATTTTTATTTCTTGAAAGTTACTCTCTTATAGTTTTCCTTTTTTTATTCTAACATACACTATTCATAATATATTATTTTTAGAATAATATATTTTTTACAGTTTTTTATATGCTTTATTTTTTGTAATTGCCACAATTAATATTTAAAACTCTATATATTTTATAAAATTTTATATCTCTTATCCTATTCTTTTCATCTTTATTAAAGAATATAAGTTTCATTTAAGTAACTATAAAACAAATTTGTGCCTACTTTACAATAATTTTTATTTTATTTATAATTAACTAAACTATTATAAGGAGGTATTTCCGATGATTGATTTCAACAGATTTTTAAAAAACAATTTATACGGTGTCATGGCTACCCTTGATGAAAACAAGCCTAAAACAAGAGTTCTTCAGTATCTTTTCTCTGACGGAAACAAAGTTTACATAGGAACTACAAATTACAAGGAAGTTTACAAACAGCTGAAAGCCTGTCCCTACGTTTCTTTCTGTTCTCACGATAGAGAATATTCCTTTATACTTTCCGTAAACGGAAAAGTTACTTTCGTTGATGACATTTTCCTGAAAACTAAAGCTATGGAAGAATATCCTGCCATTAAAGATATTTACAAAACACCTGACAATCCGGTTTTTGAGATTTTCTACATTGATGTCGAGGAAGTCAAGACCTTTGATTTTTCAACAGGCGTCAGTGAAAAATATGTAATACGGTAGTGTCTTCCCCATTTTCTGAAGGGAAGTGAGTTCACTGTAGTTATTATCCTTATCGAACTTGCTTCTCTTCATTATCATCCTTTTTTTCCCACTCTTGAAAATCCTCTCCGTTTCATGCACCACTTTTTTATGTAATTTATAAATTTTTTATTGTATTTGACAATATCAAAGAAAACCGTTTCATCTTTTTTATATTAAAATGCTGTTTCTTATTCTGTTTCCCTAAAAGCTTTATTATTTTTAGATTCAGGCTTTATCAGTTTCTTCTTAAATACATCGTCTTCATTCCTGATTTTCGGTCTTATTATTAAACCCTTCCGATTTTTTTGTAAAATTTACTCAAAATCAAATATTTTCATAAAAAACTATTTCCACTTTTATCCTGTCAGGATCCTCAAAATAGAAAGCATAATGCTCTGTCCCCCCTGCAAAGGGATATTTATCATCATATAGAAGTGTAACTCCCTCTTTTTTCAGAAATTCTCTCAAATCATCTATTTCTCTTTTTGACCCGCATTTATAAGCAATGTGATTCAGCCCGATATTGCAGCGGTTATATCCGTTTTTCATATATTTATCCCTTGTCTGAACAAAAACAATGTAGGAATCCCCATCCCTATAACTGAAACCTTCAGACCATTCCTGATATACGACATACCCTAATCGAGGCAGTAAAACATCATAAAATTTCCTTGTTTTTTCTATATCTCTGACATATATTTCAATATGGCTAAGCATAAATTGAACCTCTCCTGTTCTTTTTTTTCATATTTCAATATTTTTAAATTCGATATATTAATTATTTTTATCCCATCTTTACGTTTTTATATTTTCC
>JAUNKI010000188.1 GCA_030532815.1 Leptotrichiaceae bacterium | reverse complement strand
ATATTAAAAGAAAGAAAACAGCTTAACAGAAGAACTGCTGATATCCTTTTCATTTCCTTTCTTATTTCTTTCATAAAACTCAACTCCTTTATATTAATATATTATTTTTTCAATGTTTCATTTTTCAATTCAATATTCTCGTCATAATACAAATCGGAATTTCAGAGGGCTGCAAAGCCCTCAACAATTCCTAAAATGAATATTTCATTATCATACTTGCATATACTTCATGATTTTTAGGTTTTACATATTTACTTTGACTGAAAGGTCTTGCATAAGATACATCTATATCAAAATATGTACTCGAATATCTTAATCCTATACTTCCCCCTTTCACTTTTCCGAACTTATATTCGGAATTATCCTTATTATTCTTGGTTTCACCTATACCATATGATATATACGGAATTAATCTCTGATTTTTATATCTGAATATATAGGACAGCTCACTTAGCAGTGAATATCCTCTATCTCCTGATATATTATCATATTTATAGCCGGGAACACTTCCTATTCCCCCTAATGTCATTTTTTCACTCCCATAGTTTACATTCTTGGAAATCTGTGCTTCTGCTGTCAGCCTGAATGTCAGATTTTTCATAGGTTTATACCAATAAAAATTAAAATTCATTCTTTCAGCTTCCGATTTGGGTGATTTTTCTCCTTTCTCCGCATCTCTTTCTCCGTGAAATATTCTGAGACCTTTACTATAGCTTATTCCTAATCCGGATATCCCCTTAAACAGTACAGTATCATAATTTAATCCTATTGTTCCTATTGTCAGATTTCTATCTGTAAGTTCCACATCTTCAAAATATGATTTGCTGTTTTTTCTTTTTATTTCAATATTTCCAATCAGTTTATTTCTGTTATCCCTATATATTATTTTACTGAGATTGGCAGTAATAGCGGTACTTGAGCCTGACAAATCATAAATCGTATTATAGGCGTAAGTTGATCTCCTGTACACACTTTTATTTCCGCTTAATGTCAGTGAATAGCTTCTTAAAGGTACTCTGTATATTATATTCCACAAAAGTGTATTTCTCTGAGGCGGAAGCAGTCCGTGCATATTCGGATCATATCCCGTAAACGGACCGTTCGGTGCTATCTGTCCCGGTAACAGACTCGCTTCAGGAATTTTCCAATCTCTATTGACTTTTTTTCTTTTTACTCCCTGTATATTCATACTTAAGAGATCATTTATTCCTAAAGGACTTTCTATATCAAGAGCGATTTTAGCTCTGTTTTTTCCCCCCTGTTCATCTCCGTGATTATTATAGCCGACACTTACAGTTGTTTTTCCTTTTACTTCGTTTTTTGCAACTATATTTGAATAGCCTTCTTTATTTGAAGGTTCTATATTTACAGCAAAACTATTGGAAGAATTTTTATTGAAATTATCCGTCATAGTATCGATATCTTTTATATTAAGAATATTTTTTTCAGTTACGGGCTTATTAAAAAATATTTTCAGTTTATCCCCAAATCTGTTATGATTAAGCTTTATTTTATCTATTTTCCCTGTAATCACTTGAAGAATAATTTTACCTTCTTTTATATTATCCGTATCCGCACTTACCCTACTTGTAACAAATCCCCGCTTTACCAAAAGAGCATTAGCTTCATTAACAAGAATATTTAATTCTTTTATTCCTATTTCACTGTATCTGTATTTTGAAACCAGTTGAAATTTATCTCCTGAAGACAGTAATTTGTCACTGTCTTTTATTTCAAGATCAGTCAGCAGAAATGTCACAGTATTTTCAGGTATATCGGATATTGTTTGAGTTTCAGACTCAATAAACCTTGTAGTTTCTATTTCCTTCTGCCTTCTCTCCTGTTCTATGAAATGCCTTTCTTTTTCAATCTGCTGCTGCTGTCTGTCAAGTATTTTCTGAGCATCACTTTTAGGAGTTCCGTTAAGTACGCCTGCACATAAAAATAGAAAAATACAAACCCTTTTTTTCTTCATTTATCCTCCTTTCATTTTGTGAAATATACTATTATTTTAAAAACATTTATATAAAAAATATTATTTAAGATTTAATTTATATAAATATTTTAAATAAATTTTTATTAGTTTCAACTTAGTAAAAGTATACTTTTATTTTGAATTAATGTCAATAATTAAATGTAACATTTCTAAAATATTTCTTTTCGCGAGGGCTCATTGCCGCCCTCACACTCCAACTACTGACTACAAAATTTTTTATCACTCAAAAATATTCATTATGCTTAGAGTTATCCAAACTTTTTTGAAAAAAAGTTTGACAAAAAACTTCCAACACAAATTATTTCATACTCAAAAATACTTCATTCACTAAAAAATCACAAACTCGCTTCGCTCAGACAGTGATTTTTCTTAACGTTCATTCACGTATTTTTTTCGTTGAAATAATTTGAATGTTGGGTTCTACTTATAATTCAAGTATATATTTCTATTACTCCTGCAATCTGACTACGATTTTATTTAAAATCATTTCTTTTATTTTCACTTCCCTTCAACATTCAAATTTTACTGCGTGAAAAATGCATAAAGTGAG
>JAUNKI010000187.1 GCA_030532815.1 Leptotrichiaceae bacterium | reverse complement strand
TTTCCATTGACTGCTGCTGTTTCTGCTCCTGTGCCTGTCTTTTTCTTGCTTCTCTAAGCAGTCTGTCTACTGCCGGATCCGAGTAACTTAATTGGATAACTGTTAAAAACAGTATCGCCAATACTCCTATCACTTTTTTTATTTTCATTTATATTCCTCCTGAAATTTATATTTCTTTTTTCTTCATCAAATTCCTGTTTTTTCATCTTCTTTCATTTTTTCGTACTTAATTCCGACTGTCTTTATCATTTGCATTTATTTTTTCTTTTGACCTTTTTTTACCGTTTCTTTCTGTACTTTTTTCACAACAGGCTTTCTGGATTTTTTATTTTTCCCTAATACATCATTGTATACGCCAAGCTCTTTTTCTTCTCTTTCCACACTTCTTACTACTCTTTCATAAAAATCCACTCTGTCTCTTGCCTTTGCAGCATTATACTCAAGTTTTTCCATAGGTGTCTTAGGTTTTACTTCTTCTACCATTTCCTCTTCCACCATTACCGTTTCTTCCGTCATTTCCTCTGAAGTTACTTTCATTTCCTTTTTCACTACTTTTTCCTGTATTTTTTTCTCTTTTACAGGTTTTGACATTTCCTTCTGCTGCTTATAATAATCTTCTCTTGCTTTTCTTAATACGTCCTGTGCACTATCCGCCATAACTGACACACTTAATGCAAGTAACCCTGCTATTACTGCCCTTTTCATTTATCTCCTCCTCCAAATATATGATGACACACAAACTTTTTCTGAATTTCCGATTATAACTCCCCAATATTCAAAAATATTCAACTTCTATTTTCCTTAAAACCGCCTTTATCAACATTCCCAAAACCATACCCCTATACCCAAACCAATCCCCCGCATTATCCCAGTTGACTGAAAGGAGCGTAGATTGCAGGGGAACAGGAGTATGAAGGCGACAATGAGCCCTCATGAAAAATCACTTTAGTGTTAATAAAAATCTCAGGTATAAAATAATTTTATATCAATACTTTCCAATATTTTTTATGTACTTTCAATTTTTTTAAATATCATAATATTTAATATCTGAAAATATTTTTATATTTATATTCCCTCAAAATTAACTTACTCAATACTCCCAAAGCCATATCCTCATACCCAAGTCAATTTCCCCGCATTATCGTAGTCGACTGAAAGGAGCGGAGATCGCAAGGTAGCGGGAGTATGAGGGCGGCAATGAGCCCTCATGAAAATTAATTCATTATCAACAACATCGCCTCAAGTTCATTTATCTTCTGCTCTTTTTCTTTTATCATTTTTGCTATACTTTTATAATATGTATCATAATTGTTCAGTACTTTTTTATACTTATCCCTATGCCATCTCACTTCTGAATCTTTTTTCAGCTTTTCAAATACCTTCTCTTTTCCCTGTTCTTTAGACTTCAAATCCTCCACTTCAGCTTGAAGCTGTAATTTTTGTGCTTCAAATTCTCTTTTTTTCTGAGCTTCTTTTTCCAGTAAATCATTAAATTTGCCTTCTATAGCATTTAAACTGTCTGCCAGACTTTTTTTAGGTGCAGAATAACTTACTGTTGAAATTGCTGTAAGTCCCATTAAAAATAATACTGTTTTTCTCATTATTCCTCCTTCGATACTTCAAATTTTATTTATAATCATTAATAATAATAAAATTCTCCTTTTTTATACTTGGGAAAATCTTCTTTATAATAAGCAAGCCTGCTAAAAAAATATGTTAGTTTTCTTTTTTTCAAATCACTTTTTATTTTTTCTATTAATTTCTCTTCATATACATATATTACAGAAAGTTCTTCAGTTGAAGGTATATCAGGATAATCCCAGTTAATTTCCTTTTCTGAATCCGCTGTAATGCATGAAGCAAAAATTTTTAAATGTTCCTGTGTAAAATTCTTTATTATTCTGTTCCAATGGGATATAAAACATTGCTGTTTTTCAATGTAGTCCATTTTTTTCTCTTTTATATTTTTAATAACTTCCTGAGAGTTTTCTCTAATATCCTGAAGAGAAACATCACCATTTTTTTCCTCTGCCGAAACAGTAATTAAAAATATTGAAAAAAGAAAAATTAATAATATTTTTAAATTAAATCCTATTTTCATTTTCCTCCTATTTTACTTTCATTATTTACGTTTTATCTGTTTATAATAATATTCTTAAAATCCAAATCAACTCGACATTCCAAAACCGTACCCCATATCATCCCCCTCTTATTATCGTAGTCGACTGAAAGGAGTGAAGATCGCGGGGTAGCGGGAGTATGAGGGCGACAATGAGCCCTCATGAAAAATCCCTTTAGTGTTAATAAAAATCTCAGACGTAAAATAATTTTATACAGATAGTTCCTTATATTTTATAGCTTATATTTGTTATTATATCTCCATTATTCCTAATAATATTTAAAATAACTTTAACTTCCATTCCTTCAAAACTAACTTTTTCAACATTCCCAAAACCATATCTCCACGCCCAAGTAAATCCCCCCGCATTATCGCAGTCGACTGAAAGGAGCGAAGATCGCAGGGTAGCGGGAGTATGAGGGCGGCAATGAGCCCTCATG
>JAUNKI010000186.1 GCA_030532815.1 Leptotrichiaceae bacterium | reverse complement strand
CTTCCAGACCTAACGGAGTCTGCTTTGCTATCGCTTCTCTTAAAATATCTCCTGTGGAAATCTGAGGTATTCCGTATTTTTTTGTCAGTTCTTTTGCCTGTGTTCCTTTTCCTGCTCCCGGAGCTCCAAATAATATTATATTCATTTCCTCCTCATATGACACTATGCATTTAAAATAAAGTATCATATGCTCCTTTCTATTATATTTTCTCTATTTTACATATATATTAACATATTTTTTTAAAAATTTGAATATACACATTTTCAAAACTCGTATTTTTCTGTGCACTATATTTTTTCATTTTAATTTTTATATTGTCTTTTCCTCCTGAAAATGTTATTATTTCCTTAATAAACTACATTTTATAAGGAGAAATTTTATGTTGTATCCGTTAAAGTTTAAAAAAGTTTTTATTGAAAAAGTATGGGGCGGGCGTGAATTTGAGACAAAATTAAACATGACACTTCCTGAAAATAAAAAAATAGGAGAATCATGGGAAATTTCAGCTCACCCCAACGGAATGAGCGTTGTTGAAAACGGATTTCTTGCAGGGAAAACTTTACAGGAAATATATGATGAATATAAGGAAAAACTTGTAGGAGAGAAAGTGTACCGTGAATACGGAAATACATTCCCCCTGCTCATTAAATATCTCGATGTAAATGACAGGCTCTCCATTCAGGTACACCCTGATGACGAAACTGCCATGAAAAATCACAGTGAACTCGGCAAAAGCGAATCATGGTATATTATGGAAGCAAGTGATGATGCCGTACTCATAATGGGAATGAAACCGGGAATTACAAAGGAAGAATTTTTAAAAAAAGCTGAAAGCAACGACTTTAATGAAATGTTTGAAGAAAAAACAGTAAAAAAAGGTGACTTTATAGATATTGTTCCCGGAACAGTACATGCCTCTCTCAAAGGAAGCGTTCTTTTTGCCGAAATACAGGAAAATTCCGATATTACTTACAGAATTTACGACTTTGACAGAACAGACAGTAAAGGTGTAAAAAGAGATTTACACATAAAACAGGCGGCAGAAGTAATTGATTTCCACAAAAAAGTTGAAATTGTAAATACCGATTTTCAAAAAGATGAAACAAGAAAAAATCTCATAAGAAAAAAATATTATTCAATTGATAAGATAAAGATTATCGAAAAATTTGAAGATATAAGCAATGAAAGTATGATAATCTATTCCGTATTGGACAGAACAGGGAAAATCAACACAGAAGACACTTCATTGGAAGTAAAAAAAGGTGAATCCGTATTGATACCTCCTCATATAAATATAATATTAAACGGAAATTTTGAAATATTAAGAACTGTCATTGAATAAAAACTGTCAAATACGGAAAAATCAGGAGGCGGATATAATGAAATATAACTTTGATGAAATAATCGACAGAAAAAACAATCATTCCACAAAATACAATGAACTTATGAAAAAATTCGGAACAGACGATGTCATACCTCTATGGATTGCAGATATGGATTTCAGAACAGCAGAACCCATTATAAAAGCTCTCAAGGAAAAAGCGAAACATGGAATTTTCGGTTATGTTTACAGACCTGAGGAATATTTTACTTCTTTTATAAACTGGCAGAAAAAACGTTATGACTGGGAAATCAAAGAAGAACTACTGAGCTTCAGTATCGGTGTTGTTCCTGCCCTTGCCACACTTGTAAGGCAGTTTTCGGAAAAGGGAGATAAAATACTTATTCAGACTCCCGTTTACTCGGAATTTTACGATATTAACCATGATAATGAAAGAATTGTAATAGAAAATAAATTTATTGAAAAAGAAGGTAAGTACTTCTTTGATTTGGAAGACTTTGAAAATAAACTGAAAGAACAGCCCAAACTTTTCATTTTATGCAATCCCCAAAATCCTATCGGTCATGTATGGAGTTACGATGAGCTTAGATCTATGGGAGAATTGTGCCTTAAATACAATGTTCCTGTTATTTCCGATGAAATCCATGCCGACCTTACTTTATGGAATAACAGGCATATTCCTATGGCAAGTGTATCTAAGGAAATTGCCGAAAACACAATAACATGTACATCAACAGGAAAAGCTTTCAATCTTGCAGGTCTCCAATGTGCAACTGTCGTATTTAACAATTTACAAGAAAAAAACAAATTTGACAGATTCTGGAAAAATCTTGAAGTACACAGAAACAACCCTTTCAACTTAGTTGCGACAATAGCTGCCTACACTGAAGGAGAAGAATACCTGTCACAGTTAAAACAGTATCTTGAAGACAATATAATATTTGTTCACAATTATTTCAAAGAAAACATACCCCTTATAAAGCCGAATATACCTCAAGCTACTTATTTAATATGGCTTGACTGCAGAAAACTGAACCTTAAACAGGACGAACTTGAAAAATTTATGCTAAAAAAAGCAAAGCTTAGGCTTAATTCCGGAAGAGTTTTTCAAAAAGATTTACAGGGATTTATGAGACTTAATGCTGCATGTCCGAAAACAGTTCTTGAAAAAGCTCTTAAACAGTTAAAGGATGCTGTAAATACGCTGATATCTTCGTGAGGGCTCATTGCCGCCCTCACACTCCTGCTATCGGCTACAAAATTTTTTAT